>NZ_JAGPXP010000075.1:0-342 GCF_018070485.1 Micromonospora sp. C41
CCAGGATCTCGCCCTGCGCGTCCACGGTGATCTTCTGCGACAGGTCACCCTTGGCCACCGCCGTGGACACCTGGGCGATGTTGCGCACCTGCGCGGTCAGGTTCGACGCCATCGAGTTGACGTTGTCCGTCAGGTCCCGCCAGGTGCCGGCGACGCCGCGTACCTGCGCCTGGCCGCCCAGCTTGCCCTCGGTGCCCACCTCACGGGCCACCCGGGTGACCTCGTCGGCGAACGACGACAGCTGGTCCACCATCGTGTTGACAGTCGACTTCAGCTCCAGGATCTCGCCCCGGGCGTCCACGGTGATCTTCTGCGACAGGTCACCCTTCGCCACCGCTGTGG
>NZ_JAGPXP010000009.1:0-209959 GCF_018070485.1 Micromonospora sp. C41
CCTTCTCGGCCGAGAGCGGCCCGCCGGCCGCGACGAGCGACAGGTTCCCGGTGGGCACACGCCTGCGGGTGACGAACCTCGACAACCGCAAGGTGGCCACGGTGACGGTCACCGGGCCGTCCGGTAGCTGCGTGCTGCTCAACGCCGCCGCCATGGACCTGGTACGCGAGCCGGGCAAGAACGTCATCCGCCGCAACATGGTGGAACGCCTCGACGGCGCCGCCGCCCCGGCCCCGGGCGCGCAACCGGGCGAGACCCGGCCCGGCGCCGCGCAGCCGATCGGCGGCAGCGTCTGCTCCGGCGCGCTCACGTTCTTCGCCGAAGGCGGGGCACCGGCCGCCACCAGCGGCCAGTTCCCGCTCGGCACCCGGCTGCGGGTGACGAACCTCGACAACAACAAGGCGGTGACCGTGACTGTCACCGGGCCGTCCGGTAGTTGCGTGCTGCTCAACACCGCCGCCATGGACGCCATCCGGGAACCGGGCAAGAACCTGGTCCGGCGCAACACCGTCGAGCTGATTCGCTGAATTCCGGGGTGGGACACCATGGGCCGGTCCTGGGGATGATCGGCCCATGGTGTTCCACGTCCGGGGTCAGCCGAAGGCGGCCGCCAGGATGTCCAGCCCTCGGCCCAGCTCGTCGTCGGAGATGACCAGCGGCGGCAGGAACCGCAGCACGTTGCCGTAGGTGCCGCAGGTCAGCGTGAACAGCCCGGCCGCGTGGCAGGCCGCCGAGATCGCCGCCGTGGCGGCCGGGTCGGGGGTCGACGTGCCCGGTACGACGATCTCCACGGCGAGCATCGCGCCCCGGCCGCGTACCTCGGCCACGCGCGGGTCACCGGCGGCGATCGCGCGCAGCCGCTCACCCATCACCGCGCCGATCCGGCGCGCGGCGGCGGCCAGGTCCAGCTCCCGCATCGTCTCGATCGACGCGAGCGCGGCGGCGCAGGCGATCGGGTTGCCGCCGTACGTGCCGCCCAGACCGCCGACGTGCACCGCGTCCATCAGCTCCGCCCGGCCGGTCACCGCCGCCAGCGGCAGCCCGCCCGCGATGCCCTTGGCCAGCGTGATCAGGTCCGGCTCGACGCCCTCGTGCTCGCAGGCGAACCAGTCGCCGGTGCGGCAGAAACCGGTCTGGATCTCGTCGGCGACGAACACCACCCCGGCCGCCGTCGCCCACTCGCGCAGCGCCGGCAGGAAACCCTCAGCGGGTACGACGAAACCGCCCTCGCCCTGGATCGGCTCGATCAGCAGCGCCGCAACGTTCTCCGCGCCCACCTGCTTCTCGATCATCTCGATCGAGCGGGCCGCAGCGGTGGCGCCGTCCAGCCCGCCGTCGCGCAGCGGGTACGACATCGGCACCCGGTAGACCTCACCGGCGAACGGCCCGAACCGGTGCTTGTACGGCATGTTCTTCGCGGTCAGCGCCATGGTCAGGTTGGTCCGGCCGTGGTACGCGTGGTCGAACACCACCACCGCCGGCCGCCCGGTCGCGTGCCGGGCGATCTTCACCGCGTTCTCCACCGCCTCGGCGCCGGAGTTGAACAACGCCGAGCGCTTCCCGAAACCACCCGGGGTCAGCGCGTTGAGCTGCTCGCAGACCGCCACGTACGACTCGTACGGCGCGACCATGAAGCAGGTGTGGGTGAACCGCTCGACCTGCGCGCGTACCGCCTCGACCACACGCGGCGCGGAGTTGCCCACGTTGGTGACGGCGATGCCGGCGGCGAAGTCGATCCACTCCCGCCCGTCCACGTCGGTGATCGTGCCGCCGCCCGCCCGGTCCACGTACGCGGGAATGGTGCTGCCGACGCCCCGCGCCACCGCCTCGACCCGGCGCTTGTGCAGCTCCTCGCTGGTGGCCATCGCGATCAGCCCTCGATGTTGTGCATGACGTGCTTGACCCGGGTGTAGTCCTCCAGGCTGTAGACCGACAGGTCCTTGCCGTGGCCGGAGTGCTTGAAGCCGCCGTGCGGCATCTCCGAGACGAACGGGATGTGCGTGTTCACCCAGACGCAGCCGAAGTCCAGCCGCCGCGTCATCCGCATGGCCCGGCCGTGGTCGCGCGTCCACACCGAGGCGGACAGGCCGTAGTCCACGCCGTTGGCCCAGCGCACCGCCTCGTCCTCGTCGGAGAAACGCTGCACGGTGATGACCGGCCCGAACACCTCGTCCTGGATGATCTCGTCGGCCTGGCGTACGCCGGAGACCACGGTCGGGGCGTAGAAGAAGCCGCGCTCGCCGACCCGGGCGCCGCCGGTGGTGACGTTCGCGTGGTCCGGCAGGCGGTCCACGAAACCGCTCACCCGGGCGAGCTGGTTGGCGTTGTTCAGCGGGCCGTAGAGCACGTCGGCGTCGTCCGGCCCGCCGGTACGGGTGTTGCGGGCCTGCTCGGTCAGCGCGGCCACGAAGTCCTCGTGGATGCCCGGCCCGGTCAGCACCCGGGTGGCCGCCGTGCAGTCCTGACCGGCGTTGAAGTAGCCGCCCATCGCGATCGCCTCGGCCGCCGCCGCCACGTCGGCGTCGTCGAAGATCACCACCGGGGCCTTGCCGCCCAGCTCCAGGTGCGTCCGCTTCAGGTCCGGCGCCGCCGCGGCGGCGACCTCCATGCCCGCGCGGGTCGAGCCGGTGATCGACACGAGCTGCGGGGTCGGGTGGGAGACCAGCGTACGGCCGGTGTCGCGGTCGCCGCAGACCACGTTGAACACACCCGGGGGCAGGTGCTCGGCGGCGATCTCGGCCAGCAGCAGCGTCGACACCGGCGTGGTGTCCGACGGCTTCAGCACCACCGCGTTCCCGGCGGCGAGGGCCGGGGCGATCTTCCAGACCGCCATCATCAGCGGGTAGTTCCACGGCGTCACCTGGGCGCAGACGCCGATCGGCTCGCGCCGCACGTACGAGGTGTGCCCGGCCATGTACTCACCGGCCGAGCGGCCCTCCAGCAGGCGCGCGGCGCCGGCGAAGAAGCGCAGCTCGTCCACCGCCGGCGGCAGCTCCTCCTCGGTGGTGAGCTGCCGGGGCTTGCCGGTGTTGCGGACCTCGGCGTCGACCAGCTCGGCGGCCCGCGCCTCCACCGCGTCGGCGAACTTCAGCAGCGCCCGCTGCCGCTCGGCCGGAGTGGTGTCGCGCCAGGTCTCGAACGCGGCGGAGGCGGCCTTCATCGCCGCGTCCACGTCCGCCGCGCCGGAGACCGGGGCCTGGGCGAAGACCTCGCCGGTGCACGGGTCGATCAGGTCGGCGTAGCCGCCGTCCACCGGGTCGACGTACTCGCCGTTGACGAAGTTGCGCAGCTGCTGCTGGTCGCTCATCAGAAGTCTCCGTGAAGGTGGCCGGGGAGAGGGTCAGCGGAGGTTATCGCAATCTGACTGCCATCTTGGCTACTAAATCCGAGGCAGACAAGGGTTTGAGCAACTGTTTCCGCGTGGGCACCTGTGGTCTAGGCTGCCGGTCGTGGAGCCGAGAGCCTTCTACGTCGCCGGTCGCCCCGCCCACGGCGAGGACGAGCTGACAGTCACCCACCCGTACGACGGGCAGCCGGTGGGGCGTACCACGCTCGCCACGGCCGACCAGGTCGAAGCCGCAGTCGCGGGGGCCGCCCGGGTAGCGGCGGAGGCCGCGGCCCTGCCCGCGCACGCCCGCGCGGCGGCCCTGGACCACGTCTCCCGCCGGCTCGCCGGGCGGGCCGACGAGGTCGCCGCGCTGATCACCGCCGAGAACGGCAAGCCGGTCAAATGGGCGAAGGCCGAGGTGGGGCGCGCGGTCTCCACGTTCCGCTGGGCCGCCGAGGAGGCCCGGCGCTTCTCCGGCGACCTGCAACGGCTCGACACCGACCCCGCCGCCATCGGCCGGATCGCCCTGGTCCGGCGGGTTCCGCGCGGGCCGGTGCTCGGCATCACGCCGTTCAACTTCCCGCTCAACCTGGTCGCCCACAAGGTCGCCCCGGCGCTCGCCGTCGGTACGCCGATCGTGGTCAAGCCGGCCCCGGCCACCCCGCTCACCGCGCTGCTGCTCGGCGAGATCCTGGCCGAGACGGACCTGCCCGAGGGCATGTTCTCGGTGCTGCCGCTACCGAACGAGCGCGCCGCCGAACTGGTCGCCGACCCGCGCCTGCCGGTCGTGTCGTTCACCGGCTCCGGGCCGGTCGGCGCGGCCATCCGCCGGGCCGCCCCGGACAAGCACGTCACGCTGGAACTCGGTGGCAACGCCGCAGCGGTCATCTGCGCGGACTGGTCGGCGGACGACGACCTGACGTTCGCCGCACAGCGCATCGCCACGTTCTCCAACTACCAGGCCGGGCAGTCCTGCATCGCGGTGCAGCGCGTCTACGTGCACGAACGGCTATACGACGGCTTCCTGCCCCGGCTCGTCGCGGCGGTACAGGCGCTGCGTACCGGCGACCCGCGCGCCGAGCTGACCGACGTCGGCCCGCTGGTGTCGGTCGAGGCGGCGCAGCGCGTCGAGACCTGGGTGGACGAGGCGGTCGCCGCCGGCGCCGTCGTCGAGGTCGGCGGGCGGCGCGACGGCGCGACCTATCCGCCCACAGTGCTCAGCGGCGTACCCGCCGACGCGAAGGTGTGCGCCGAGGAGGTGTTCGGACCGGTGCTGGTGGTCGCCCCGGTCGCGGACGACCGGGCCGCGTTCGCCGCCGTCAACGACTCCGCGTACGGCCTGCAGGCCGGCGTCTTCACCCACCGGCTCGACGTGGCGTTCGACGCCGCCCGCACGCTCGAAGTGGGCGGTGTGATCGTCGGGGACGTGCCGTCGTACCGGGCCGACCAGATGCCGTACGGCGGGATGAAGGGCTCCGGCGTCGGGCGGGAAGGGCTGCGCAGCGCCATGGACGACTACACCGAGCCGCGGGTCACGGTGCTGACCGGCGTGGCCCTCTGATCGCTCGCCCGCCCGCCGCTCACCACGTGCCGTCGTCGCGGACCCGGGCGGGGGCGCGGCCGAGCAGCAGGGTGGTGAGGGCGGCGTCGATGTCGGCGCCGAGGAACCACTCGCCGGCCTGGTCGAGGGCGAAGATCCGGCCGTGCTCGTCGACGGCGAGGAGGCTCTCCTGACGTTCGCTGCCGAGCGGGAAGAGGCGCGCGCCGATGACCGCGCCGAAGTCGGCGAGAGAGTCGGCGCTGTGTGCGGCCCGGAGTGGATTCGTGGTGAATCGGCTGATCCAGACCTGCTCCCCGGGGCCGCGTCGCCGGCTCAGGACGGCCGGGAACGCGGTGAGCGCCGCCTCGGCGGCAGGGAAGGGCTCATGCCGGTGATGCTGCCCCGCGATCTCTCTCGTCTCCGTCATCGCGCCCATCGCGAGCGCCTCGTTGAACATGCTGATCTGCCAGCCGCCGTCCATGAGCGCGTGGGCCACCTCGTCGGGAAACCTCCCGGGTTGAATGACCTCGCGTGGTTCCGGGCGCCATTCCTCGACGAAGGCGAGGTCAGGCCACGGCAGTACCCCGAAGCGCACCAGGAACTTGACGCACGAGTCGCAGGGGAGGTCGGCGAGTCCGCCAAGCGGATCACCCGGCTCGCGGCTGCGGTAGACCTCGATCCGGCTGGTGCCGAGCAGGTCGCGGGCGTCCTCGATGGTCAGTGGTGGCAGACCTTCGGCGGTCCGGCGGTGGTCGTGCTCGTACAGCGCGTCGGAGACCACGATCATCTCGGCGTGCCGCTCGCCGCCCCGCACCAGATGGCCCGGGGTTAGATCGTCCAGGTAGGACTGCACCAGCGGATGGTGCCGGACCTCGCCATCTCCTTTGGCACCCTGCGCGACGTGCCGGCGGCCGTCGAGCGTGAGGTGCGCCGCCGCGCCCGGCGTGGGCAGCCGGGTCAACTCGCGCAGCAGTTGGGCGGCCGGGTCGACGGCGCGCGGCGCACGGGGTTCATCGGGCCGCTGCTGCCGGTACATCGCCTCGACCGCCGGCGCCGGAATCCGCGGCCAGGTGGAGACCTCGCCGGTCTCCTTGTCGATGACTGTGGTCGGCAGGTCGCCGGGCAGCGCCCGGGCATCGGCGGACACAGTGGACAGCACCACGTAGCCCAGGTCGAACTCCTCGACCACCGGCGTGCAGGGAAAACCGAGGCGGTCGGAGTCCCGCCGGGCCCATACCGAGGCGATCTGCTCGGCCTGCTGTCGCTCGATCACCACTTGAAATTACCGGACCCCACGGATTTCGTGGCACCCGGTATGGTCGGGCCTACCCACGGTGACGGAAGGGGTGTGGCGGTGGCCGAGAGTGCGGACCGGGATGCGAACCGTGCACTACGCGCGCGATTCGACGAGGTGTACGGCCAGTACCAGCGGTTGCGGTCCGGTCTGGACGAACTTCAGGTCAAACTGGCCGAGCTGCGGGTCACCGAACGCTCCGACGACGGTCAGGTGACCGCTGTGGTCGGCGCGCGAGGCGAGCTGATCAGCGTCGAGGTGAGCCCTGCCGTCTTCCGGGACCGGGATGCCGGAGGGCTGAGCCGGAAGATCACCGAGACCGTGCTGCGCGCCTCCACGGCCGCTGTCACCGCCACCCGCGAGCTGGTCTCCGGCTATCTGCCCCCGGGTTCACCGTCGGTCGAGTTCCTGCGTACCAATGACTTCGGCGCGCTGCTCGGCCGGGCCGACGCCGTGCTGGCACGCGGCGAGTGACAGGTGGCCGGGGGAGAGATCTGGCTGGACCCGGACCGGGCCCGGCGCGGCGGCGCCGACCTGACCCTGTCCGGTAAGGCGATGAGCGCGGCCCGGCGGGAGACAGGCGACCCGATCGCGACTGCGAGCGCCCAACGACCCTGGGGCCGGGACGACATCGGCGTCGCCTTCGACAAGCACTACCAGGGCTACGCCGAGACGCTGCTGCGCGCGTGGGAACAACTCGGCCGGTCGCTGGAGGTGCTCGGGTCGGACGTCGTCCGCTCGGTCGCGGCCACCGTGGAGACGGACCTGAGCAACGCCCGTGACCTCGGAAAGATCCCCCAGCAGGGCCACAACCCGCGTCGGCCCTGGCGCTGACCACCGGAGGATCCGCGCGTGAGCATGCTGCCCAGCCCGATCCCGCACCCGCTCGACTTCTGCCCGTGGGACGTGCCCGGCTGGGTCTACGAAGCGCTCGACTGGGTCGTGGGCGTCGAGTGGCCGGAGGGCAACGAGCGCTCCGTCTGGGACCTGGCCGACCAGTGGTACGGCGTCGCGGGCGTCCTGACCGGTCCGCGCGACGACGCCACCGCCGCCGCCGGCGAGGTGAAGAGCGGATACGGCGGCGTCGGCCTGGTCGCCGGCGCGTTCGACAGGGCCTGGCACAAGCTCGCCGAAGGTGAGGATGCGCCGCTGCACGTCCTCGTGGCGGCCACCGACGAGTTGGGCCGGCTGGTCGACTCCTGCGGCTGCGACATCGAGGGCGCGAAGCTCGAAGCCTGGATCGAGCTGGGCATCCTGGTGGTGGAACTGCTGGCCCTGGCGGTGGCCGCCGTGCTCACCCTGGGCGCCGCCTCCCCGGCGGCCGCCGCCGCAATCACCGCGACGAGGGTCGTCGTCCAGCAGATCTTCAAGCGCCTGGTGGCCCAGCTCGCCCGCAAGGCGGTCAAGCAGGGGCTCAAGGAGGCGGGTGAGCGGGCCGCGAAGGAGGCGGCGAAGGCCGGTGCCCGTGGACTGGCCCGACGGGCGGCGCTCGGCGGCCTGGTGGAGGCCGGTCAGGAAGCGGGTACCAACCTCGCGACGCAGGCGTATCAGAACACCACCGGCCGACGTGACGGCCTGGACCTGACCGACGTGAGCACGTCGGCTCTCGGCGGCTTCGCCGGTGGGGCGGTCGCGCCGCTCGCGGGTCTGGGCCGTCATGCGAGCGGGCGGTTCGCCGAGATCGGCGAGCGGTTCGGCCGGGAGATGGCCGGGGAGACTCTGGCCGAGACCGCGGCCGGATTGGCCACCGGTCACGGCCCGTCGCTGGAGGATCTCGCGCGCGCCGCGGCGTCCGGCGCGACCGGCTCCGCCACCGGCCAGACCGACTCCGCGCTGCAACGCCGCCTCGACGGGCAGTTGAGCGGGCTGACCGTTCCGCCGGTCGGGCTGGACGTGCCACCCGTCGGCGACCCCGTCGGGCTCATCCCGGCCCAGCGGGTCGCCGAGCCGGTCGTCCAGGGCGGCGATGCGATCGCGGGCGCCGTTCCCGTGACATCGACGCACGTCTCGCCCCAGGTCGTCGGCCCGCACCCGCTCGCCGTGGACCTGCCCCGCTCCGCGCCGGAACCCCCAACGACGCCGCTCGGCGATGCCGTCCCGCACGACGTGGCACGTCCGACGGTCGCCGCGAGCCCCACGTTGTCCTCGGTGATCACGGACGCGCCCGTCGCCACGCCCTCGTCGACCGCGCCCGGCGTCCACAGCGGCGCGGGTCCGGTGGCGGCGCCGATCGACCACCCCACGCCGTCCCCGACCAACTCGATTCACACAGCAGCAGTGCCGACGACACTGCCAGCATCCCCTGCCGACCACCCGCAGGTCGCGACGCCACCCGCGGCGGACCGGGCCGTTCCCACCAGCAATGGAGGCCAGGCAGGACCGCCTCCGGCCTCACCGGTCAGCGCTCAGCCGGGACCGCACCCGGGAGCGCCGGCCGTGGGGCCCGACCCCCGGCCGGGGCCGAATCCCCGTTTCCCGCTGCTGGAGTCCTTGGCTCCGCATCGCCCTCCCACCGACTCCCCAACGCCCCACCCCGGCCCGTTCGATGTCCAGCCGCGGCCCCGCGAGACCGCCGAGCAGCGCGCCGCGCGGCTGAAAGCTGATCGGGAGGGCCTCGACCGGCGGCGCTACCAGGGCTATCTGCAGTCTCAGCGTGCCCTGCACGAGGAGAACCGGCAGCAGGCGCAGATCAAGGAACTGCGTGACCTCGCCGAACAGCACTACGAGGCGGCGCGTTGGCTCCTCACGCAGGCACACGAGCTGCGCCAAGCCGGGCAACACGACCTCGCTGACCGGCACGTGCGGGAAGGGCGGCGGCGAGAGCGCCTGCACTACCGAGCCGTCGACGAGGTGGAGGCGGTGCGTGCCGGCCAGCGTCTGCCGCGCGAGGTGATGGTCGAGGACGACCTCGACTTCTACCGGATCAACGACGACGTGGCGGACCTGGCCGTCGGCGCGGTCGAGACGGCCGACCATTCCGCGCTCACCGGCCACGGCCACCCCGAACCGATCGACAGGTCCCGGCCCTACGGCCGCCGGGGAGGGCTCCGGCCACCGCTCGCGCTGCATCAGACCGACCTGGAACGGCAGATGCCCCGCAACCCGGACGGCAGCGTCGCGCGTACCGCCGATCCCCGGCGTGGCGGATGGTTCCGCCTGGCGAACGACGGCGGACCGGCGGCGGACGCGACCCGGGGCATCAACTGCCTCGACTGCACCCTGTCGCTGTTCGAGACATGGGTCCACGGACGGCCGCGGGTCGCCGCTCCGCGTACGTTCGACGGCTACCTCGGCGGTGACGTGCTCCGCCCGGTGGGCGGCGAGGCGGACGGACCGCTGCGGGTCGAGCAGACCACTGGCGGCCGGTTCCAGAACCTGTGCCCGGTCGACCGGCCCGGCATCACCGGCCCGCAGCGCCAGTGGCTGGTGGATCGCGGCTACCGCGACCTCTACGCGCAGTTGGCGTCGGGCGGCCACGGCAGCTATGCCTTCCTCATCACCAGCTTCGAGGGTGGCGGATCGCACGCCTGGGTGGCGTTGAACCAGAACGGCACGATCCTCTTCCTCGACCCGCAGTCGGGCGCCGTCGCCGACCGGCCGCTCTACCACCACAGCGGTCGCCCGTTCGAGGGCAACGTGGTCGGCGTCGACGCGCTGGTGCTCGGCCCTGACGGACGGCCGATGCCGCTCACCGGCCGCCCGCCCGGCACGTTCAACGTCCTGCCCGAGCCCTTGCCCCGCCCGGCGCCGCCACGCCTGCCCGAGCCGCCGCCGGCCGACGACGGGAACGCGCCGGACTTCAATCACGTCCACCTGCTCGGCGAGTCCACCACTTTCCACACCCGGGCGGACGCACCCCCGCCGGGCAGCGCGCCGCCCGTCGAGCCGCAACCCGACCGGGTACGCGAGGAACACCGGCAGGCGCACGCCGACCGGATAGCCGGCGGGCTCTACGTACGCGACGTGCTCGCCGAGAGCGGAAGCCTCGACGCGGCCTTCGCCGCCGGGGTGACACCCGTGGAGCTGGCGCAGGCCGCCGACGCGCCGACGCTGCGGCGGCTCGCACCCGGGCTGGACGATGCCGCAGCGGCCGACCTCAGCCGGCTGTTCGCCGACCCGCGCGTGCAACGGATGCTCGACCAGAGCTGGGAAGCGCCGCCGCGACGGGAGGAGTTGCTGGCCGAGACGCTGGTACGGCAGCTCGCCGAGCGGCCCGACCTGGTCCGGATGCTCCTGGCGACACCGGAACTCGCGAACTCGCTGACCGCGCGACCGCTGACCCTGCATCACCTGGCCAGCCACCAGCAGGCCATCGACGTGTTGCAAGACGTGCTGGCGGATATCGAGAGAGACGGACCCGAATCGCAGATAGCGGCGGACGACCCGAAACCTCCTCCCACTCCACTCACCGCTGAGCAGCGCAGGCTGACGCGGGATCTGGCTTCCCGGCGCCAGCCGGCCGGACAGGACGGCTTCGACAGGAGCAGAAAGCGGGATCCGGTCTATGTCGCTGCGTACGTCAATGAACTGCGTGCCGAAGCGGCCGTAGCGCAGGCGGAACTGAACACGATCGCCACCACTCTGGCGGGCGAGAGGGGAAAGCCCGGCTGGCGTAACGAGCCCAAGGGTGATGAACGGGTGCGGGACAAACTGGTCGAGTACGGGAATGATGCCTCTCGGCTCAAGGACTTGGCTGCTGCGAAGGCCGAGTTCTTCACGCTCAATGACATCTATGACGCCCTGGGTGACCTCGTTGATGATCCCGAGGTGACGATTCTTGACGTCAAGGATCGTTTCGTTGCTCCGAACGGTAGTGGCTACCGCGACATCCTGCTCAATCTGCGCCTTTCGAACGGGCACGTAGGGGAGCTGCGCCTGCACCTCGAAGCCCTGGAAGATGTCGCCGAATGGGAGCATGCGCTGTATGAGGTTCGGCGCGACCTTGACGCCCTGGCGGAGTTGGACGGCCGTTCGCTGACGACGATGGAGACGGCGATCCGGGATGGTCTGCTGCTGCGCGCGCAGAGCACCTACTGGGACACGGTACAGAAGACATTGGGAGAGGCGTGAAGCAGTGAGGCACCCGACCGGGCTCGTGTTACCGAAGTTCTTCCTGTACTACGACTCGCCGGTGAAGTTGGTGAGGACGGAGGACGGTGGCATGGCGGGCTGGCGACTCTCACTCGACACCGGCCGCTGGCAGCCGGCGAACAATCTCGTGGACCGGCTGCTGTTCGGTAGGGACGACGAGATATTCGAGATCAGCCCCGAGGAGTTCGTCTGGTACGTCGAGCAGGAGCGGGGTCTGAGTCTGCGCGGCGACGGGCCGATCTTCGTTCTCTACGAGACCGTCCGGGCGATCCAGGACACCGTGCGGGAGGAACGCCGATATCCGACGCCGCATGAGCAGGCGCTGATCAGGGGAGTCAGGCGGCGGACCTTTGTGATGTTCGAGGAGCAGCTCCAGCAGGCCGGTGACCCCGCCGCCGACCCCACCATCGCCGCCTCCGCCTCCTGACGCGGCCGGGAACGTCATGTCCGTCGGCGAAAGTCCACCCGTGCCGTACGTGCCGCCCGCCGACGCGACGGAGGCGAGGCGCGTACAGGAGGAGCTGCGGTCGCGGGTGGACCTGGTGGGGCCCGGTCCCGCCGCGCCCGCGACGGTGGCCGGCCTAGACGTGGCGTACGCGCAGGACGGTGATTTACTCGCCGCCGCTGTCACGGTGCTGGACGCAGTCAGCCTCGCCGTGGTGGACGAGGCGGTGTTCGTGGGGCGGCCCGCCTTTCCGTACGTGCCGGGGCTGTTCGCCTTCCGGGAGATGCCGGCGCTGCTGGCCGCGTTGGGCCGGCTGACCGTCCGCCCGGAGCTGCTGGTGTGCGACGGGCACGGGCTGGCGCACCCGCGCCGGTTCGGGCTGGCCTGCCATCTGGGTCTGGTGACCGGGCTGCCCGCGATCGGCGTGGGGAAGACGCCGCTCGTCGGCTCGTGGACCGGGCCGGGCCCCGAGCGTGGTGACAGCGCCGACCTGTGTGACGAGGGCGACGTGGTCGGGCGGGTGCTGCGTACCCGGGAGGGCGTCCGGCCGGTCTTCGTCAGCGTCGGGCACCGGATGGGGTTGGACAACGCGGTCGAACGGGTACTGGCACTGACGCCCCGGTACCGGCTGCCGGAGACGACCCGGACGGCCGACCAACTGTGCCGCCGGGCGCTCGCCTCGGCCGTCGTCTCCGGCGGTGACCTGGACCGGCGGTGATCGCGTGGCGCGGCACACATGTGGCGTGGTCGATGCGAAGGTGCCCTCCGGGCCCGGTAGTAACCTGACCGGCGGATCCGGTCCGGACGCAACGGTGAGGTGGGGATGTCGGTGGGGAGGCACGCGGCGCGGTGGGCCATTGTCGGCGCGCTGCTGGGTGGCCTGATCGCCGTCCCGGCGTCGCCGGCGTCGGCCCGGGACGACCGGGTCGGGCTGCGCTCGGCGGGCAGCTTCACCGCCGGGGGTTCGCCGGGTGGCGTGACTGTCGAGGTGCGCAAGCGCACCGACGGCTGCGTGCAGCTGCGTACCGCGATCGGGCTCCGGTTGGAGGGCCTTCGGGCGGACCAGGTGCGGGTGCAGGTGGCCGCCGGGGACGGCTGGACGCCGGTGCCGGTCTCCGGTGGTGACGGCGCGGTCGCCACCGCCCAGGTCGCGCCGGTCGACCGGCCGCTGTGCAAGGGCAAGGGCGCCACCGTGCGCTACCGGGTGTCCTTCCTGGCCGGCGTCGTCGGCGGGCGGTTGGAACTGGCGGGCGAGGCGAGCGCCGCGAACGGTGACGTGCTCGGCCGGGCCGGTGGGTCGGCCCGGCTGGTGGGCGCGCCGCGTACGCCGAGCCCGAGTCCGTCCCGCAAGCCCTCGCCGACGCCCAGCGCGAGCGAGACCACACCGGCCGAGGCGACTGACACGTCGCCGGTCGCCGCTGCCGTCGCCCCGGCCACCGCCGCGGCCGACGACTCGTCGTTCGGAGGTTCCATGATCATGTGGTTCGGTATCGGGCTGGTGCTCGTCGGCGCCGCGCTCATCGTCCTGCTGCTGCGCCGCAGTCGCGCCGACCGCAGCGGCGGCGGGCCGGTCGCCGACCAGCCGCCGGTCCCGCTGCCACGCAGCACCACCACCTACCGCTCCGGCGCCACCGGGCCGGCCCCCACGGTGTACGGCGGCACGCCGGCGCCCCGTCCGGCGGGCAGCGTGTACGGCGCGCCTTCGTCCGGTCCGACCCCGCCCGTCTCCGGGGCGACGCCGCCCGCGCCCGCGGGCGGGGACGCGACGAGCCTCCTGCCCCGCTTGCCGGACTGAGGCCGAACCCGACCGGCTCCCGGGGTTACCGTGACGGTGGGTGGTCACGCCGTGACCCGGTGGCCGCCACCTGCCCGGCCGGAGGACCGGACACCGGGGCCGAACGGGGCCCGGTGCCGGGGCCGGTTGGCCGATAAGATCGCGTGCGCCGATCGGCACCGCCGACCGGTGAGACCGCATACGTGGAAGGAGCCGCGCCGTGGCCCTGGACCCGCAGTTGCTCGAGATCCTCGCCTGCCCGGACACGCATCACGCCCCGCTCGACTACGACGCGCAGGCGCAGACGCTCACCTGCACCGAGTGCGGTCGCATCTTCGAGGTCCGCGACGACGTACCGGTGCTCCTGCTGGACGAGGCGCGCGGTGGACCCGCGGCCGACGAGGCGCGGGGCGGGTCGTCGCGGTGATGGAGGGTACGGCCGGGGTCAGCGGGCACCGGCACGCCGATGAGGCCCTGCTCGACGACGCGGCGCTGCTGGCCGAGCGGGACCCGGGCGGCATGCTCCGGCACACCGCGTCCGCCGGCGCGCAGGTGCGTGAGTCGGCGGCGCTGGCCGCCGAGGCCAACCTGTCAGTGCTCGCCGACGACGGCCGGCCGCGCGCGGTGGTCATCGCCGGCATCGGCACCGCCGGGCGTACCGGTGACGTGCTGGCCACTGTCGCCGGGCCGCGCTGCCCGGTGCCGGTCATCCCGCACCGCAGCGCCGGCGTGCCGGGCTGGGTGGGCGCGGCGGACGTGGTCATCGCGGTGAGCGCGTCCGGGCGCAGCCCCGAGGCGCTGGGCGCGGCCGAGGCGGCGCACCGCCGTGGCGCCCGGCTGGTGGCGGTGGGCGCGCCCGACTCGCAACTCCAGTCGGTGGCGGAGCGGGCCCGGGCGCCGTTCATCCCGGTGCCCCGGCGCGCGCCGGCGCGCGCCAGCCTCTGGGCGCTCACCGTGCCGGTTCTGCTCGCCGCCCGTACCCTCGGGCTGGTGAAGGTCAACGAGGCCGACCTGGCGGAGACGGCGGCCCGGCTCGACGCCGACGCCGATCGATGCCGGCCGACCGCGGAGTCCTTCGTCAACCCGGCGAAGTCGCTGGCGCTGGGGCTGTCCGGCTCGATCCCGATCGTCTGGGGCTCGTCCCCGCTGGCGACCGTCGCGGCCCGGCGGTTCGGCGACACGTTGTCCGCCAACGCCCGCTACCCGGTGGTCGCCGGCGCGCTGGGCGAGGCGGGCCGGGGTCGTGTCGGCCTGCTCGACGGCGTGTTCGGCGGCCTGGCCGAGGGCGAGCGGGACATCTTCGCCGACCCGGGCGACGACGAGTCCGACGGCACCCGGCTGCGGCTGGTGCTGCTGCGCGACGGCGGGCTCAACGCCGACGACGACACCGACGAGCCGCTGGCGGTCGAGGAGCGCCGCGCGGACGCGGTGCAGACGCTCGCCGAGCGCCGTGGGGTGCGCTGCGACGTGGTGACCGCCGAGGGCGGCTCCGCGCTGGAGCGGCTCGCGTCGCTGGTGGCGGTCCCCGACTTCGCCTCGATCTACCTCGCCCTGGCACACGGGCTGGACCCGATGGCGGTACCGGCCATCACGGAGATGAAGGAGCTGGCGAACCAGTGAGCACACGGGGCATCGAGCGAGGCGGGGAATGAGCGCGAACGGGGGCACGAAGGCGATCGTCGCCGCCCTGGCGGCGAACCTCGGTATCGCCGTCACCAAGTTCGTCGCGTTCGCCCTCACCGGCTCGTCGTCGATGCTGGCCGAGTCGATCCACTCGGTGGCCGACTCGGGCAACCAGGGCCTGCTGCTGCTCGGTGGCCGGCGGGCCAAGCGGCAGGCCACGCCGCAGCACCCGTTCGGGTACGGCCGGGAGCGCTACATCTACGCGTTCATCGTGGCGATCGTGCTGTTCAGCCTCGGTGGCCTGTTCGCGCTCTACGAGGCGTACCACAAGGCGTCCGATCCGCACCCGATCGAGAGCTGGCAGTGGGTGCCGGTGGCGGTGCTGGTGGCCGCGATCGTGATGGAGGGCTTCTCCTTCCGTACCGCGATCAAGGAGTCCAACCTGGTCCGGGGCAACCAGACCTGGGTGCGGTTCATCCGCCGGGCCAAGGCCCCGGAGCTGCCGGTGGTGCTGCTGGAGGACTTCGGCGCGCTCGTCGGTCTGGTCTTCGCGCTGTTCGGCGTCGGCATGACGCTGATCACCGGAAACGGCATGTGGGACGCGGCGGGCACCGCGATGATCGGTGTGCTGCTCGTGGTCATCGCGGTCACGCTGGCGATCGAGACCAAGAGCCTGCTGCTCGGCGAGGGCGCGGAGCAGGGCGAGCTGGCCAAGATCGAGCAGGCCGTCACGAGCGGTCCCGAGGTCGAGCGGATCATCCACATGAAGACGCTCTACCTGGGCCCCGAGGAGCTGATGGTGGCCGCGAAGATCGCGGTGCCGGCCTGGGAGACCGCCGAGGACCTGGCCCGCGACATCAACGCGGTCGAGGCCCGGATCCGGCGTGAGGTGCCGACCGCCCGGGTGATCTACCTGGAGCCGGACATCTACTCGCCGGAGGCGGAGCGGGCGGGCACCGGGCAGGCGGCGGCGACCGCCGTCCCGGAGGCCGCGACCACCGGCGAGGCGCACGCGGCCGACGAGGTGGCCGGGCGGCCTGGGAGCTGACCGATGGAGCTGTTGCAGGGCCGGATCCGCGACTACGCCTGGGGCTCGCGCACCGCGATCGCCGAGTTGCAGGGGCGGCCGGTGCCGAGCAACGGGCCGGAGGCGGAGCTGTGGCTGGGCGCCCACCCGGGCGCACCGGGCACCGTTCAGCGGGACGGCCGTCCGGTCAGCCTCACCGAGTTGCTGGTGGCCGAGCCGGGCCACTGGCTGGGTGAGCGGCTGGTCGGCCGGTTCGGCACCCGGCTGCCGTTCCTGCTGAAGGTGCTGGCCGCCGACTCCCCGCTGAGCCTCCAGGCCCATCCGGACGCCGAGCAGGCCCGCGCCGGGCACGCCGCCGACGTGGAGCGGATCAACTACGTGGATCCGTACCACAAGCCGGAGCTGCTGGTGGCGCTCTCGGAGTTCGACGCGCTGTGCGGCTTCCGCGATCCGGGGGAGTCGGCGGCGGCGATCGCCGCGTTCGGCGTACCCGCGCTGGAACCTGTGGTGGCGGCGTTGCGCGCCGGGCAGGCGGGGCTGCGGGAGGCGGTACGCCTGCTGTTGAGCTGGCCGCGGGCGGAGCGCGCCGGGCTGGTGGCGGCCGTGCTGGCGGCGGCGGACGCCGGTCCCGGGTCGGCGGACGCCGAGCTGGTACGCACGCTGGCGGCCGGCTATCCGGAGGATCCGGGCGTGGTGGTGGCGTTGCTGTTGCACCACGTCCGGCTGGCGCCCGGCGAGGGCATCTGGATGCCGGCCGGGAACCTGCACGCCTACCTGCGCGGCACCGGCGTGGAGATCATGGCGGCCAGCGACAACGTGCTGCGTGGCGGGCTGACCCCGAAGCGGGTGGACGTGGACGAGCTGCTGCGGGTGCTCCGGTTCGAGGTGCTGACCGAGCCGGTGCTGCGGCCGGAGACGGTGGCGCCCGGGGTGCTGACGTGGCCGGTGCCGGTGGAGGACTTCGCGCTGCACCGGGTCGAGGTCGCCACCGGGGCGCCGGGGGCGCGGTTGACGCTGCCCGGGCCGCGGGTGGTGCTCTGCCGGACCGGGAAGCTCACCGTGGACGACGGGGTGGGCGTGGTCACGCTGGGCGCGGGACAGGCCGCTGTGGGCACGGCGGCGGGAGGTCCGCTGACGCTGAGCGGGGACGGCGAGGCGTTCGTCGCCACCTGTGGCCTGCGCTGAGCGCTCAGCCAAAGCCGCAAGTCCGACTTTCCTGAAATGGCTTGACGGCCCACTGGCGTGGTGTGACCCTATGGGTACGCAGCGTTGTCGCGACGAAGGTCCGATGACGTGCGGGGGAACCAAACCGGGGGGATGCACGGGGCGGCCGGGCCGTGGACGGAAAGTCCGTCCACGACCGACCGCCCCGTGCGCTGTCCGCCGACCGGCCGATTGTGTGCTCGGTCAACCGGGCACCGGCCGGGTGGGTCGCGCGCGTAAGGTGGAAGGCTGCGCACCACATCGTTCGACAGGAGCTTCCATGACCAGCACCCTCCCCGCGGCCTCCAGCGGCGCGTCGTCGCAGGCTCGGCCGAGCACCCTCGCCGAGGGCGACTACAAGGTGGCGGATCTGTCGCTCGCCGCGTTCGGTCGCAAGGAGATCCGGCTCGCCGAGCACGAGATGCCCGGCCTGATGGCGATCCGGCGTGAGTTCGCCGAGGCCCAGCCGCTGGCCGGCGCCCGCATCACCGGCTCGCTGCACATGACCGTCCAGACCGCCGTCCTGATCGAGACCCTTGTCGCGCTCGGCGCGCAGGTCCGCTGGGCGTCCTGCAACATCTTCTCCACCCAGGACCACGCCGCCGCGGCGATCGTGGTCGGCCCCGAGGGCACCCCGGAGGCCCCGGCCGGCGTGCCGGTCTACGCCTGGAAGGGCGAGACGCTGCCGGAGTACTGGTGGTGCACCGAGCAGGTGCTCGCCTGGCCGGACGGGCAGGGCCCGAACATGATCCTGGACGACGGCGGCGACGCCACCCTGCTCGTCCACAAGGGCGCCGAGTTCGAGAAGGCGGGCGCCGTACCGCCGGTCGAGTCCGCCGACTCCGAGGAGTACGCGGTCATCCTCGAACTGCTGCACCGCTCGCTGGCCGAGGACAACCAGCGCTGGACCCGGATCGCCGCCGGCATCAAGGGCGTCACCGAGGAGACCACCACCGGTGTGCACCGGCTCTACGAGATGCACCGCGCCGGCACGCTGCTCTTCCCGGCCATCAACGTCAACGACTCGGTGACCAAGAGCAAGTTCGACAACAAGTACGGCTGCCGCCACTCGCTCATCGACGGCATCAACCGGGCCACCGACGTGCTGATCGGCGGCAAGATGGCAGTGGTCATGGGCTACGGCGACGTGGGCAAGGGCTGCGCCGAGTCGCTGCGCGGCCAGGGCGCCCGGGTCGTGGTGACCGAGGTCGACCCGATCTGCGCGCTCCAGGCGGCGATGGACGGCTACCAGGTCGCCACGCTGGACGACGTGGTCGAGCAGGCGGACATCTTCATCACCGCGACCGGCTGCTTCGACGTCATCACCAACGAGCACATGGCCCGGATGAAGCACCAGGCCATCGTGGGCAACATCGGCCACTTCGACAACGAGATCGACATGGCCGGCCTGGCCAAGCGCAGCGACGTGACCCGGGAGAACATCAAGCCGCAGGTCGACGTGTGGCGCTTCGACGACGGCCACGCGATCATCGTGCTCTCCGAGGGCCGCCTGCTGAACCTGGGCAACGCCACCGGCCACCCGAGCTTCGTGATGTCGAACTCGTTCGCCAACCAGACGATCGCCCAGATCGAGCTGTTCACCAAGACCGAGGAATACCCGATCGGCGTCTACGTGCTGCCCAAGCACCTGGACGAGAAGGTCGCCCGGCTGCACCTGGACGCGCTCGGCGCGAAGCTGACCACGCTCACCAAGGAGCAGGCCGCCTACCTGGGCGTCTCCACGGAGGGCCCGTTCAAGCCCGACCACTACCGCTACTGAGTTCACACTCCGGAAGGGACCGGGGTCGGCCGCCGCGCGGCCGTCCCGGTCCCTTTTCGCGTACGGGGTGGGCCGGCGGGTGCCGAACCGGGTGACGTTACCGCGATCAGCTTGACGTTTGCTGTGAACAGGAGGAAGGTATGCCTGCCCTAAGTTAGCGACCACGGAGCAGCTGATGTTCGCCACGTACCTGATCGGCCTGCGCGAGGGCCTGGAAGCGACACTTGTGGTCAGCATCCTCGTCGCGTTCCTGGTGAAGTCGCAGCGCCGCGACCGGCTGCCGCAGGTGTGGACCGGCGTCGGCCTGGCCGTGGCGCTCTCCGTCGGCTTCGGCTCGCTCATCCAGTACACCTCGACCTCGCTGCTGCGCACCTCGGAGTCGCGCGAGCTGTTCGAGGCGGTCACCTCGGTCGCCGCCGTGGTGTTCGTGACCTGGATGATCTTCTGGATGCGCCGGGCCGCCCGCACCATCGCGGGTGAGCTGCGCGGCAAGCTCACCGACGCGCTCGCGGTCGGCTCCCTGGCGGTCGCCGGCATGGCGTTCCTCGCGGTCATCCGGGAGGGCCTGGAGACCGCGCTGATCTTCTACGCCGCCGCCGAGAGCGCGGCCGGCGGCACCGGGCCCGGCTCGCTGCTCGCCCTGGCCGGCGGCATCGCCACCGCCGTGGTGATCGGCTTCCTGCTCTACCGCAGCGCCGTCCGGATCAACCTCAGCCGGTTCTTCACCTGGACCGGGGCGCTGCTCATCCTGGTGGCCGCCGGCATCCTCAAGTACGGCGTGCACGACTTCCAGGAAGCGGGCGTGCTGCCCGGCCTGAACGACCTCGCCTTCGACATCTCCACCACGCTCGACCCGAACGCCTGGTACGGCGCACTGCTCGCCGGCATGTTCAACGTCACCGCCGCGCCGACGGTGCTGGAGCTGGTCGCCTGGGTCGCGTACGCGGTCCCGGTGCTCGTGCTCTTCCTGCGCAAGCCCGCCCGGCCCGCCAAGCCGGTTCCGGCCGCCGCCACACCCGCCGCGCCGGCCGACGTCGCCGCTGTTCCGTCCCCCCGCGCCTGAACCACCCGTTCCCGAGGAGACCGCACGATGCGTACCACCCGACTCGTCGCGCCCGCCGCCGCCGGGCTGCTCGCCGTCGCCGGACTGACCGGCTGCGGGGGCGGTGACGACGCCGACGCCAAGAACGGCGGGCCGATCGCAGTCAAGGCCACCGACACCGTCTGCGAGGTCGCCGACACCGAGATCGACGCCGGTCAGGTCACGTTCAAGGTGACGAACAACGGTTCCAAGGTCAACGAGTTCTACGTCTACGCCGCCGGTGACCGGGTGATGGGCGAGGTGGAGAACATCGCCCCCGGGCTCAGCCGGGAGCTGCGCGTCGAGCTGACCGCCGGCACGTACGAGACGGCCTGCAAGCCGGGAATGAGCGGCCGGGGCATCCGGGGCGCGCTGAAGGTGAGCGGCACCGCCGCGACTGTCGCCCCCGACGCCGCGCTGACCCAGGCCACCGCCAGCTACCAGCGGTACGTGCGCAGCCAGACCGCCGCGCTGCTGACGAAGACCGAGGAGTTCGTGGCCGCGGTCAAGGCGAACGACGTGGCGAAGGCCAAGGCGCTGTACCCGGTGGCCCGCACCTACTGGGAGCGGATCGAGCCGGTCGCGGAGAGCTTCGGCGACCTCGACCCGAAGATCGACGGCCGCGAGGAGGTGGTCGAGGAGGGCATGGAGTTCACCGGCTTCCACCGGATCGAGAAGGACCTCTGGACCACCGGCGACGTCAGCTCCGACGGCCCGATCGCCGACCGGCTCCTGGCCGACGTCAAGGCGATCGTGGCCAAGGCGGACGCCGAGAAGCTCACCCCGCTCCAGCTCGCCAACGGCGCCAAGGCGCTGCTCGACGAGGTCGCCAGCGGGAAGATCACCGGCGAGGAGGAGCGCTACTCGCACACCGACCTCTGGGACTTCAACGCCAACCTGGAGGGCTCCAAGGCGGCCATCGCCGCGCTGCGTCCGGCGCTGGAGCAGCGCGCGCCCGACCTCGTCAAGCAGCTCGACAGCGAGTTCGCGAACGTGGAGACCACGCTCGGCAAGCACCGCGCCGGCGACGGCTGGAAGCTGCACACCCAGCTCGGCAAGGACGAGCTGAAGGAGCTGTCGGACGCGGTCAACGCGCTGGCCGAGCCGGTCAGCAAGGTCGCGGCGGCAGTCGCGCGATGACCGGCCCGGCCGGCGGTGACGCGACGAGCGAGCCGAACCGCGAGCGGACCGGCCGCGGCCTGTCCCGGCGCCGGGCGATGACCCTGGCCGGCGTCGGCGTGGCCGGTGTCGCCGGGGTGGCGGGTGGCGCGGGCGCGCTGCTCGCCGGCGGGAACGAGGCATCAGCGACCGGATCGGCCGCCGGTTCCGTGCCGTTCCTCGGCGAGCACCAGGCCGGCATCACCACCCCGGCCCAGGACCGGCTGCACTTCGTCGCGTTCGACGTGGTCACCAAGGACCGGGACCGGCTCGTCGCCATGCTCCAGGAGTGGACCGCCGCCGCGGCCCGGATGACCGCCGGGAAGGACGCCGGGGTGATCGGCGCGGTCGGCGGCATGCCCGAGGCTCCGCCGGACGACACCGGCGAGGCGCTCGGGCTGCCCCCGTCGCAGCTCACCCTCACCGTGGGCTTCGGACCGACGCTGTTCCGCGACGCGCAGGGCCGGGACCGTTTCGGCATCGCCGCCCGGCGTCCGGCCGCCCTGGCCGACCTGCCGCACTTCGCCGGGGACGCGCTGCGGCCGGAACTGTCCGGCGGCGACATCTGCGTCCAGGCGTGCGCCAACGACCCGCAGGTCGCGGTGCACGCCATCCGCAACCTCGCCCGGATCGGCATGGGCGTGGTGAGCGTCCGCTGGTCGCAGCTCGGCTTCGGGCGTACCTCGTCGACGTCGCGGGACCAGGCCACGCCGCGCAACCTGTTCGGCTTCAAGGACGGCACCGCCAACCTCAAGGCCGAGGACGCCGCCCTGCTCCGCGACCAGCTCTGGGTGCAGCCCGGTGACGGCCCGGACTGGATGACCGGCGGCTCCTACCTGGTCACCCGGAAGATCCGGATGCTGATCGAGACGTGGGACCGCAGCCCGCTGGCCGAACAGGAGATGATCGTCGGCCGGACCAAGGGCAGCGGCGCGCCGATCGGCCGCCGGGACGAGTTCGACGAGCCGGACTTCGCCGCCAGGGGCGACGACGGCGAGCCGCTCATCGCCGACACCGCGCACGTACGGCTGGCCCACCCGGACACCAACGACGGCGCCCGCCTGCTGCGCCGCGGCTACAACTTCGTGGACGGCTCGGACGGGCTGGGCCGGCTCGACGCCGGGCTGTTCTTCATCGCCTACCAGCGCGACCCGCGCCGGCAGTTCGTGCCGATCCAGACCCGGCTGGCCCGCAACGACGCGATGAACGAATACCTGCGGCACGTCTCCAGCGGCCTGTTCGCCTGCCCGCCCGGCCTGCGCGACGCAGCCGACTGGTGGGGGCGCGCGCTGTTCTCCTGAAGCCGGCTCAGCTCACCCGAGGCGGCTCAGCGGCGTACCGGATCGGGTTCGACCTGCGGCGCGGCGGGCCGCAACCGGCCCGCGCCCGGCCCGGCGGGGCCTGGCAGGACGGCGCCCGGCCCGGTGGAGCCCGGCACCACGGCGGGCGCCGGGACCAGCTCCGGCCAGAGCGTGGCGGCGACCGCCCGGCTGCGGCCCAGCCGGTGCGCCGCCCGCCGCCCCCGCTCGGCGAGCACCGCCGACAGGTACGCCCAGTCCGGCGCGGCCCACGGCGGAGGCGGCGAGGTGACCGCCGCGACCTCCGTCCACAGCCCCCGGCCCAGCCGGAACCGGTCCGGTTCGGCGAGCTGGGGCAGCCGGTCCAGGTACTGCCGCACGGCCAGCGCCAGCCCGTCGTCGAGGCGGGTCAGGTCGAGCGTGCCGGCCCAGGCCAGCAGCGGCGGCGCGGCCGGCGGCAGCGGCCGCCACAGCGTCGCCCCCCGGGTGTGCACCACGAGCGTGCCGGCGACCAGGTCACCCAGCCGGCGTCCGCGCGGGTCGGTGACCATCACCGTGACGCTCGCCGCCCAGCTCAGCAGCGGCAGCACCAGCCCGGGCCACTCCACCGCGACGCCGACGAGCGCCCGCGTCAGCGACTGGCCCACCCCCACCGGGCCGCCGTCGGCCCGGACCACCCGCAGCCCGACGGCCAGCTTGCCCACCGTCCGGCCACCGGCGAAACGTTCCATCACCACCGGATAGCCGATCAGCACCAGCACCAGCAGCACGATCTGCAGCGCCCCCGCCAGGGCGGCGTCGAGGTAGTCCCCGAGCAGGGCGAGCGCCACCATCCCCAGCACCGCGCCGAGCACGAGCGCCAGCGCCAGCGCGATCACCGCGTCGATCAGCAGGGCCAGCACCCGGGAGCCCAGCCGGGCCGCCCGGACGTCCAGCTCCACCGCCTCGCCGCTGACCAGACCGGCGTCGGCCCACCGGGGCGGTGGGGGAGGTTGCGCGCGCACCCCGACAGTGAACACCATGGACGCCGAACGGGGGAGGGCGAGTGGATCTCGATGCGTACGTGGCCGAACACAACGCCGAATGGCGGCGGCTGGAGTACCTGACCGGGCGGCGTCGCCTCGACGCGGCAGAGGTCGACGAGCTGGTGGCGCTCTACCAGCGCAGCGCCACGCACCTGTCCGCCCTGCGCGCCCGGGCGCCCGAGCCGGCGCTGGTCAACCGCCTGTCCCACCTGGTCCTCGCGGCCCGTGCCCGGGTCACCGGCCGTCAGCGGTTCTCCTGGGCGGCGGTGGGCCGGTTCCTGGCCGCCGACCTGCCCGCCGCCCTCTACCGGGCCTGGCCGTGGTGGTGCGGCGTGGCCACCGGGTTCAGCCTGCTCACCGCGTTCCTCATCTGGTTCGTCGCCGGCAACCCGGACACCGCCGCCGCGTTCGTCGGCGACGAAGCCGCCCGGGAACTCGTCGACTCCGGTTTCGCCGGCTACTACACCGAGTTCGCCGCGCCCACCTTCGCGTTCCACCTGTGGACGCACAACGCCTGGCTGGCCGCCCAGTGCCTGGCCGCCGGCGTGCTCGTGGTGCCGGTGCTCTGGCTGCTGTGGCAGAACGCGCTGAACATCGGCGTGGTCGGCGGCGTGATGGTCGCCTACGGCCGGGGAGACGTCTTCTTCGGCCTGATCACACCGCACGGCCTGCTGGAACTGACCGGCATCTACGTCGCCGCCGGGGTCGGACTGCGTACCGCCTGGGCCTGGATCGCCCCGCCCGCGGACCTCGGGCGCGGCCGGGCGGTCGCCGAGGCGGGCCGGCTCGCCGTCGTGGTCGCGGCCGGGCTGGTCGGCCTGTTCGCGGTCTCCGCGCTGGTCGAGGCGTTCGTCACCCCGGCGCCGCTGCCGGTCGCGCTCCGGGTGGCCGCCGGCGCCGCGGTGTGGCTGACCTTCCTCGCGTACGCGCTGGTGCTCGGCCGGCGCGCGGTCAGAGCTGACCGAGGGACTTGAGCCGCAGGTAGGTGTCCGCGACGGCCGGGGCGAGCCGGTGCGCCGGCACGTCCACCACCGTCACCCCGTAGCGGGACAGCGCGGCGCGTACCCGGTCCCGCTCGGCCAGCGCCCGCCACGCCGACGCGGCCGCGTACGGGTCGTCCGGGCCGGTCGGGGTGGCAGTGGCGAGCCTGCTCAGCACCGGGTCGCTGCCGGCGGCCAGCACCACCCGGTGCCGGGTCGCCAGCCGGGGCAGCACCGGCAGCAGCCCTTCGCCGATCGCGCCCGCCTCCAGCGCGGTGAACAGCACCACCAGGCTGCGCTGCCGCTCCCGGCGCAGCACCTCCCCGGCGATCAGCTCGAAGTCGGTCTCGGCGAGCGTCGGCTCCAGCGGCGCCACCGCCTCGACCAGCCGGGCGAGCAGGGCCGGACGGCCGCTGCCGGTCACCCGCGCCCGGATCTCGGTGTCCGCCGCCAGCAGGTCCACCCGGTCACCGGCGCGGGCCGCGAGCGCGGTGAGCAGCAGCGCCGCGTCGATGGCGGTGTCCAGCCGGGGCTCGTCGCCCAGCCGGACCGCCGAGGTGCGGCCGGTGTCGAGCACGCAGACCAGGCGCCGGTCCCGTTCCGGGCGCCAGGTGCGGACCAGGATGTCGGCGCGCCGGGCGCTGCCCCGCCAGTCGATCGAACGGACGTCGTCGCCCACCGCGTACTCGCGCAGCGTGTCGAACTCGGTGCCGTGGCCGCGCCCCCGGGTCACCTGCACACCGTCGATGACCCGCAGCCGGGCGAGCTTCTCCGGCAGGTGCCGGCGGGAGTCGAACCGGGGCAGCACCCGCAGCGTCCACGGCGGGGTGGCGGGCTGCCCGGCGCGCTGCCGGGCGCCCAGGCGCATCGGCCCGAGCGAGCGTACGGTCAGCGCCACCGCGGGCCGGTCGCCGCGCCGGGTCGGGGTGAGCCGGACCGGCAGCGTGGCGACGCCACCGGGCGGCACGGTGAGCAGGCGCTGCGGCGGCACGTCCGGGCGGGCCCCGGCCGACGGCACCCAGGCGTCGCGCACCTGGGCGTACAGCGTGTGGTGGGTCGGGTTGGTCAGGTGCAGCGTGACGGTGGCGGTGCCGCCGAGCCGCACCGTACGGTCGCCGGAGCGGGTCACCGTGAGCGCGTGCGGCGGGGCGGCCATCGCCCGGTCGAGCGCCACCAGCAGCAGCACCACGACGGTCAGCACGGCCATCCCGACGAACGGCGCCGGCCAGAACGGCAGCGTCAGCGCGCCCACGCCGAGCAGCAGACCCGCCCGCCAGGTCATCGCGGCGTCGGCACGGTGGCCAGCACCGAGTCCAGCACCGCGTCCACGGTCACGCCCTCCAGCTCCGCCTCCGGGCGCGGCCGCAGCCGGTGCCGCAGCGTGGGCCGGGCCACCGCCTTCACGTCGTCCGGCGTGACGTGGTCCCGGCCGGCCAGCCAGGACCACGCCTTGGCGGTGTTCAGCAGCGCGGTGGCGCCCCGGGGCGACGCGCCCAGCTCCAGCGCCGGGGCGGAACGGGTGCCCCGGCACAGGTCCACGATGTAGCCGAGCACCGGCTCGGCCACGTGCACCCGCTGCACCTCGGCCCGGGCCGCGGCCAGGTCCGCCGCACCGGCCACCGGGCGTACGCCCGCGGCACGCAGGTCGCGCGGGTCGAAACCGGCGTGGTGCGCGCGGAGCACACCCAACTCCTCCTCCCGCTCCGGCAGCGGCACCGTCAGCTTGAGCAGGAAGCGGTCGAGCTGCGCCTCGGGCAGCGGGTAGGTGCCCTCGTACTCGACCGGGTTCTGGGTGGCCGCGACGATGAACGGGTCGGGCAGCGGACGGCGCTCGCCCTCGACCGAGACCTGCCGCTCCTCCATCACCTCCAGCAGCGCCGACTGCGTCTTCGGCGGGGTGCGGTTGATCTCGTCGGCGAGGAGCAGGTTGGTGAAGACCGGCCCCTCCCGGAACGTGAACGCGGCGGTGCGCTGGTCGAAGATCAGCGAGCCGGTGACGTCGCCGGGCATCAGGTCGGGGGTGAACTGCACCCGCTTGGCGTCCAGGTCGAGCGCGGCGGCAAGCGTCCGCACCAGCAGCGTCTTGGCCACCCCCGGTACGCCCTCCAGCAGCACGTGCCCCCGGCAGAGCAGCGCGATCACCAGTCCGGTGACCACGGCGTCCTGCCCGACGACGGCCTTGGCCACCTCGGCGCGCAGCCGGTGCAGGGCGGCGCGGGCGCCGGACGGGGCGGTGGTCGTGACGGGTCCGGTCACCGGGTGTCTCCTTCGCTCGGATGCGGGGCCAGGGTACGGGTCAGGGCGTCCAGTTCGCGGGCCAGCTCCAGCAGCTCGCGGTCCTTCTCCGGGGCGGGGCCGTAGAGCAGTTCGGCCACCCGTTCCGGGTCGGCGCCGGCACGCTCGGCGATCCGGGCGGCCACCTCGTCGTCGGGCGTGTCCGGAGGCAGGTTGAGCCGGGGCAGGAGCCGGTCCAGCGCGGCGGCGCGCAGCGTCTCGGCGACCGTGTCCCGGGCGCCCGCCCGGCGGTAGAGCCGCGCCCGGCCGCGTACCGTCTCGGCGGCCCGCACGGTCACCGGCAGCGGCTCCGACACCGGTGGCCCGAGCCGGCGGGCCCGCCAGAGCACGACGAGCAGCCCGGCCAGGGCGAGCTGCGCCAGCAGCGCCCAGAACCACTGCGGGAAGGCGCCCCAGAGCGGGTTCTCCCACGGCGGGTCGGCGCGGTCGGGCGGGTCGGGCCGTTCCGACCGTCCGCCGTCGCCGCCCTGGGCGGGCTCCTCGGTGAAGGGTTCCGGGGACCAGCTCGGGCGGGTCGGGGCCGGTACCGGCTCGGGCAGGTCGAGCCAGACGAGCGGGCGATTCCCGCCGAGCAGACCGGTGGCGAGGGCTTCGTTGCCCCACTCGCCGATCCGGTCGTTGCGGAACGGGTCGCTGGCGCCGGCCAGCACCACCTCGACCCGGCCGGGGACGCGCAGCAACGCGCCGCCGTAGCAGTGGTCGACCTCGGCCGGCCCGGCGTAGCGCTGCAGGTCGATCGCGGCGGCGCCGGCCCGGACCGCCTCGGGCAGCGGGCACGGCGTGCCGTCCGCGTCCGGCGGCACGGCCCGCGCGGCCCAGCGCCGGGCGGCCGGCTCGACCGGCGTGTCCAGTTCGGCGAGCACCCGCGGGGAGGGTTCGACGAACACCAGGCGGGTGCCCGGGGGCAGGGCGGTCAGGCGGTCGAGCAGGTCCGGGTGCACCAGTCCGGGCGCGGGCACGAAGACGGTGCTCGGCGCGATGCCGGCGGTCTGCAGCACCCCGTCGAACGCCGTCTCCCGGCGCACCGACACACCCTGCGCGCGCAGCGCCTCGGCGAGCCGGCTGCCCCCGTCGTCGTCGGTGGCGACCGGGGAGAGGAAGCCGGGCTCGTCGGTGTCGGGCCGGTCGACGGCGTGCAGCACGAGCGTGGTCACGATCAGCAGCACGGCCAGCCCGAGCGGGACGAGCAGCCGGTGCCGCCGACGGCGCGGCGTCGCGGCGGTGGCCGTCTCCGCCGGCGTCACGGTGGCGGTCATCGCGGCTCCTCCCCGGTCAGCTCGCGACGCAGGTCGGCGGCGAGTTCACGCATCCGGTGGTCGTGCGCGGCGGTGGCGGGACGCTGGGCGTACCAGAGGTCGGAGAAGATCGCCCCGGCGGTGTGCAGCGTCGGCCGCACCTGGGGCCGGGCACGGGCCGCCGCCTCGGTCAGCTCGACCACTGTGAGCCCGGGGCGGGGCTCCACGACGTGCCGCGTGACCAGGAGCCGGACCATCTCGCGCAGCCGTTCCCGGACCGCCTCGGCGTACCGGCCCTCTGCCGCGAGCCGGTCGGCCAGCCCGGGCGCGCCGGCCGGCACGGCCTCCGGGGTCCGGGGCTCGGGCACGCGTACCGGCGGCGGATCGGAGCGGCGGCGGCGCGCGGGCCGGCGCAGGCGGGGAAGCCGCAGCCGGGGCAGGCGCGGCAGGCGCAGCCGGGGCAGTGAGAACCGGGGCAGCCGGCGGGGCACCCAGGCCGGGAAGAAGTACCAGCCCAGGGCGGCCAGCAGCGCGACCGCCAGCAGGATCAGCGCGGCCAGCGGCAGCGGCAGCAGGTCACCGAGGGCCGCGACCGTCTCGGTCCACCACCGGCTCACCGCTGCGCCGCCAGCAGGACCGGTTCCGGTACGCCGGGTCGCGCACGGGAGAGCCGGATGTCCAGCCCTTCGGTGCGGATCCGGGTCTCCAGGTGCAGCACCGCGTCCAGGCAGGCCAGCGCCGGGTACGCCAGCGCGTTCACCGCGGCGAAGGCGGCGACGGTCACCGGCAGCGCCCAGGCGGACACGTCGAACAGGCCCAGCATGCCGAGACCGTGATAGACGCCCAGCCCGATGCCGAGCCGGATCAGCCACCAGCCCAGGTAGCCCAGCAGCCGGACGGCGGCGGCCCGCGCGCTCACCCGGCCCGCCAGGCGGATCGCCCGCCACGGGGCCCGGTGTCCGGGCACCCCGTCCAGCACCAGCACCGGCACCACCAGGCCGAGCAGCCCGTACGCCAGGAACCAGCCCGGCCCGGTCAGTGCGGCGAGCGCGACGACGGGGCCGATCGCGACGGCGGCCAGCAGCGCGGCGCCAGGGCGGGAGCCGCGCAGCAGCTCGGCCGGCCCGGGACGGCGCCCCAGCAGGGCCGCGCCGGCGCCGCGCGCGGCCGGGCCGCCCAGCAGCGCGATGATCGCCGCCTCGGTGCCGGCGCCGGTCGCCAGCAGCAGCCAGTACCAGGGCAGCGAGTCACCGAAATCCGCCGGCCACCACTGCGGCGGGTCGGCCTCGACCAGCAGCCGCAGCGGGTGGAGCACCGCCTGCTCGGCGAGGGCCAGCAAGAGGGCGAGCGGGACGAGCACCCGGGCGTGGTCGCGCAGCAGCAGCACTGCCGCGTCGAGCAGTTCGCCGACGGTCAGCGGACGGCGCGGCAGCACCGCGGTCGGGCCGGCGTCGGGCACGCGTACTCCTGGCGGGCAGGGCGGAGGTGGCGGGCGGCGCGGCGCCCGAGGGATCATGGTTGCACGGCGGGTCCGCATCCGGTGGACCCGTCCGCCCTGACGCGCCACGCTGTGCGGCCACGCCGCTTGCTGTGGTGCGCGGGCCCGCTCGGCGCTACCGTGCCGTGGAGACGCCGAACCCCTCCAGACGAACGGGGATGGAACGATAAACCCCATGAGAGCCCGGGTACTCGTGGTCGACGACGACCCCGCCCTCGCCGAGATGCTCGGCATCGTGCTGCGCAGCGAGGGCTTCGTGCCGTCCTTCGTCGCGGACGGCGAACGGGCGCTGGCCGCCTTCCGCGACAACCGACCCGACATCGTCCTGCTCGACCTGATGCTCCCCGGCATGAGCGGCATCGACGTGGCCCGCGCCATCCGGGGCGAGTCCGGCGTGCCGATCGTGATGCTGACCGCCAAGAGCGACACCGTGGACGTGGTGCTCGGCCTGGAGTCCGGCGCCGACGACTACGTGGTCAAGCCGTTCAAGCCCAAGGAGCTGGTGGCCCGGATGCGGGCCCGGCTGCGCCGGGGCGAGGACGTGGCCCCGGAGATGCTGACGATCGGGCCGCCCGGCAACCAGATCACCATCGACGTGCCGGCGCACACGGTCAGCCGCGACGGCGACGAGGTGAAGCTGACCCCGCTGGAGTTCGACCTGCTGGTCGCGCTCGCCCGCAAGCCGCGCCAGGTCTTCACCCGCGAGGTGCTGCTGGAACAGGTCTGGGGCTACCGCCACGCCGCCGACACCCGCCTGGTGAACGTGCACGTGCAGCGGCTGCGCGCCAAGATCGAGCCGGATCCGGAGCGACCCGAAATCATCCTGACCGTGCGGGGCGTGGGTTACAAGGCGGGTACCGGATAGCCTGGTCAGCACTGTGGTGACCACCCCGCTGCCGGACACGCCGACCGCCGAGCCCCGCCGGCTCCACGCCGTGCGGGCGCTCTGGCTCGCCCTGAGTGGCCGGGTCGCCCGGCTGGTCGCCGCGGTGCACCAGGCCTGGCGGCGGTCGCTCCAGGTGCGTGTGGTCACCATCACGCTGGTGGCGTCGAGTCTGCTGGTGGGCGGTTTCGCCTACCTGATCGCCGACAAGATCACCAGCATCCTGCTGGAGAACGCCGAGACCGACGTGCGGCTGCGGCTGAGCAACGGCAGCGAGTACGCGGCGAAGCAGTTCAACCTCTACAGCCAGCCGCAGGAGGCGCAGCTCCAGAACACCATCGACGGCACGGTGAACTATCTGGCCGGCGGTGACCCGACGCAGACCAGCGGCGTCGTGGTGGCGATCACCGCCGACAACTTCGCCGAGTTCATCGAGCCGCGCACCACGCCCGAGGTGCCGGTGGGCACGGTGATCGGCGACGAGCTGCGGGCCGCCGTGGCCTCCGGCAAGGTCGCCCACCAGATCCGCACCGGGTCGCTCGGCGGCGAACGCACCAAATACCTGGTCTACGGCTCCCCGGTGCCCACCAAGTTCGGGCAGGTCGAGCTCTACTACCTCGTACCCCTGGCCCGGCAGGACGCGACGGCGGCCGACGCCCGGGCCACGGTGGTCGCCACCGGCGTCGCGCTCGTGCTCCTGCTCGGCCTGCTGGCCGCCCTGGTCACCCGCCTGGTGGTGACGCCGGTACGGGTGGCCGCGCGCACCGCGCAGCGGCTCTCCGCCGGCCTGCTCGACCAGCGCATGGTGGTGAACGGCGAGGACGACCTCGCCCTGCTGGCCGCCTCGTTCAACCAGATGGCGACGAACCTGCAACGGCAGATCCTCCGACTGGAGGAGATGTCCCGGCTGCAACGCCGGTTCACCTCGGACGTCTCGCACGAGCTGCGGACGCCGTTGACCACGGTCCGGATGGCCGCCGACCTGATCTTCGCCGAGCGGGACGAGTTCGACCCGGCGGTGGCCCGCAGCGCCGAGCTGCTCCAGGCCGAGCTGGACCGGTTCGAGGAGCTGCTCACCGACCTGCTGGAGATCAGCCGGTTCGACGCCGGCTTCGCGGTGCTGGACAGCGAGCCGACCGACCTGGTGCCGGTGGTGCACCGGGTCACCGAGCGGCTGGCCGGGCTGGCCGAGCGGGTCGGGGTCACGATCGAGCTGGACCTGCCGGACACTCCGGTGATCGCCGAGGTCGACCCGCGCCGCGTCGAGCGGGTGCTGCGCAACCTGGTCGGCAACGCGGTCGAGCACGGCGAGGCCAAACCGGTACGGATCACCCTGGGCCAGGACCGCAGCGCGGTGGCGATCACCGTGCGCGACCACGGCGTCGGCCTCAAGCCGGGGGAGGAGAAGCTGGTGTTCAACCGCTTCTGGCGGGCCGACCCGTCGCGTGCCCGGCAGACCGGCGGCACCGGGCTCGGCCTGTCGATCAGCCTGGAGGACGCCCGCCTGCACGGCGGCTGGCTGGAGGCGTGGGGCGCGCCCGGCCAGGGCGCCCAGTTCCGGCTCACGCTGCCGGCCCGGGCCGGGGACCGGCTCACCACGTCGCCGCTGCGGCTGGTGCCGGCCGACGCCACGGTGCCGTTCGGCGGTCCCCGCGACGGCGGCCTGCTCGCCATCGGCCCGGGCACCGACGCCGGAACGCTGACCGTGGAGCCCGCCACCGACGGCGACCGGGCGGAGGTCCGGCCGTGAGCCGCCGCGCCCTGGCCCTGCTGCTGGCCGGCGCCCTGCTTCCGGCCGCGCTCGTCGGCTGCGGCATCCCGGGTGAGACAGACGTCCAGATCGACGGCTCGGTGCCGGCCGCGCAGGGCGGGGCGCTCAACGGCAGTCCGGCCCGGCCGCCCGAACCGGCCGACAGCAGCGAACCGGTGCCGTTCATCGAGAACTACCTGCGGGCCGCGGCGGCCGGGGAACGCGACCAGGCGTACGCCCGGGCCCGGAAGTTCCTCGCCGAGGAGTCCCGCGACCTGCTCCCGGGCAAGCCGCAGACCAGCGAGGTCGAGTTGACCGTGGTGCGGCTGCGGGAGAAGCCGGAGAGCACGCCGCCGAACAACCAGGGCACCAGCACGGTGACGCTCAAGGTGCAGCAGGTCGGCGTGCTGCGGGCGGACGGCACGCTCGGGCCGCCGGTGGCCAGCGACACGCAGTACGTCTTCGAGCTGCGCCGCGCCGAGCCGGCCGGGACCGGGCTGCTGATCACCGAGGCGCCGAACGTGCTGCTGGCCAGCGACTCGGCGATGCGTGAGTACTACCGCCCCCGCACCGTCTACTTCTGGAACTCGGACCAGACCCGGCTGGTGCCGGACCAGCGCTACCTGCTCTCCTCGGCGCCGACCGAGCGGCGGATCACCGAGGTGATGAAGTGGCTGGCGGACCGCCCCTCGGACTGGCTGGCCGCCGGCGTGACCGGGTTGCCCGACGGCACCCAGCTGATCAACAACGCGACCGGGACGGACGGGCACTGGGAGATCAACCTGAACATGCCGGGGGCCAACGAGCAGCGGCTGAACCGGCTCGGCACCCAGTTGGCCTGGTCCCTGTCGGACCTGGACGGCGTGGTCGACCTCAAGATCCAGAACCAGAAGCGGCTGACCGTCGACCTCCGGCGGGAGCGCGTCTCGGTCGTCGCGTACCCGCGCGGGGCGAACCCGATGCGGTTGGGCGTCTACGACGGTGCCGTACGCCCACTGGCGTTCGGCAACGAGCCGCGGGCCGCCGTGCCGCTGCCGCCGGAGGAGAACCGCAACGTGGTCTCCGCCGCGCTCGCCCGTGCCGAGGAACAGGTGCTGGCCGCGCTCGTCGTCACCGGCGCCGACAACCGCAAGCGGCTCAAGGTGGGCTCCGGCGCGGAGCCGGTGGCCACGCTCAACGCGAGCGACCGCACGTTCCGCGCGATGAGCCGCCCGACCTGGCTGCGGTCGCTGACCAAGGCCCGGCCGGGTGGCCTGGTGGCGGCAGACGGCAAGCTCTACCGGTTCGACGGGTCGGGCCGGATGAGCGAGATCGCGCTGTCCGTGTCCGGCCCGGTGACGGCGGTCGCCGGTTCCCTCGAAGGCCACCGGGTCGCACTGGTCAGCGGCGGCGCGCTCTACGTCGCCGCGGTCAGCGTCGACGGCGGCGTGGTCAACCTGGGACAGCCGCGCCGGGTGGCCACCCTGCTCACCGGCGTGACGGTGGTGGACTGGGTGGCGGAGAACGAACTCGTGCTGGCCGGCAACGAGGCGGACCGGCGTTCGGCGATCCACCAGCTCAGCGTCGACGGCGTGTGGGAGACCCCGCTGGCGGTGGAGATCGGCGCCCCGGTCACCCAGCTCGCCGGGTATCCGGGCGGCAGCGACCGGGGCCTGGCCGCGTTCTCGTTCATGTTCGAGACGGACGGGGCGGCCTGGCGGAACAACCCGTTCGACTTCGTCAAGCGGGAGCAGGTGCTCGACGTGCCGGCCGGCAGCCGGGCGACCAACCCGACCGCCCCGTTCTTCCTCTACTGAGCCGCCGTGCGTGACCTCGGCGGGCTCTGGTCGGACCTGACCGACCTGGTGCTGCCCGCCGGGTGCGCCGGCTGCGGCGGGGGAGCGGCGCGGCTGCGGCAGGGCTTCTGCCCCGGCTGCGTACGCGAACTGGAGTCGCTGCGCCCCGCGCCCACCCGGCCCGATCCGGCCCCGCCCGGCCTGCCGCCCTGTGTCGCGCTCGGCCCGTACGGCGGGGCGCTGCGCGAGGCGCTGCTCGCGTACAAGGAACGGGGCCGGCACGGGCTGGCCCGGCCGCTCGGCGCGCTGCTGGCGGAGGTGGTCGCCGAGGCGGTGGGGCCGCCCGGCCCGGTGACGCTGGTGGCGGTGCCGGACACGGCCCGCGCCGCCCGGGCCCGCTACGGCGACCACCTGGACCGGCTGGTCCGCCCGGCGGCGTCCCGGCTGCGCGCGGCCGGCTGGCCGGTACGCGTGCTGCGACCGCTGCGGGCACTGTCCCGGCCCGACTCGGTGACGCTGGACAGCGCCGGACGGGCCACCGCGGCGGAGGCGGCGTTCCGGTTGCGCCGCCCCGTGACCGGACACCGCCCGGCCGGGACCGTGGTGCTGCTGGACGACATCGTCACCACCGGCGCGACGCTCGCGGCGGTGAGCCGGATGTTGCACCGCGCGGGAATGACGCCAAAGGCCGCGGCCGTGCTCGCCGCAACGCAAAAGCGGCACGTTCGGTGACGCTTCGTGTATCCGTTTCACCCCATGGTGTATGAGGTGTTAAATTCCGCAACCCCTTTCGGCAACCAGGGGTGACGGTTGGCGGTACAGGAGTTAGCGTTTCGGTGTCGGGGGTAGAGAGGATGCCAACCTTCCCCCGGCGCTGGAAGGAGGCGTAGCCGAACACCACCGGTCGACGCCGAGCGGGGCCCTCCCGGGCGGGTCGACCGGATTCTCCGGACCGAACGACCGTCCGAACAAGGGAGGTCACGTGGACATCGTGGTCAAGGGCCGTAACGTCGAAGTGCCGGACCATTACCGGGTGCACGTAGCCGAGAAGCTCGCGAAGATCGAACGCTACGACCAGAAGCTCATTCGCGTGGACGTCGAGTTGTTCCACGAGCGCAATCCACGCCAGGCGGACCACTGCCAGCGAGTGGAGATCACCTGTGTCACGCGCGGCCCGGTGATCCGGGCCGAGGCCTGCACGAGCGACTTCTACAGCGCGCTCGACGCCGCAATCGCCAAGTTGGACACCCGCTTCCGCCGCGCGGCGGACCGCCGCCGGGTGCACCGGGGGCGGCACGCGCCGATCTCCGTGGCCGCCGCGACCGCCGGACTGCCGGTGGCCGAACTCGACGGGCCCGGCCTGGCGGCGCGCGACGGCCACGGCGCCGCCACCGCCGTCGCCGAACGTCCCGACGAGGACGGTTACGTCGAACCCGACGACCAGCCGTGGCACATCGCCCGGGCGAAGGTCCACCCCGCCGATCCGATGACCGTCGACGACGCGCTGTTCCAGATGGAACTGGTCGGCCACGACTTCTACCTGTTCCAGGACAAGGAGTCCGGCCGCCCGAGCGTGGTCTACCGGCGGCACGCGTACGACTACGGGATCATCCAGCTCGACACGTGACCCCTTGACCGGTGAGACGGGCCCCCGCACGCGCGGGGGCCCGTCTCAGTTCTCGTCGGTGGCGAGCCGGCCGTAGACCACCGAGTCGACCCGGGCGCCGTCCGGGCCGGGCAACCGCCCGCGCAGCAGCCCTTCCCGCCGGAAGCCGGCCCGTTCCAGCACGCGCTGCGAGGCCACGTTGTCCGGCCGGGTACCGGCCCAGAGCCGGGCCACCCCGATGCCGAACGCCCACCCGGCGACCAGCCGGACCGTACGCGCGGCCAGCCCGCGCCCGCGCGCCTCCGGCAGCAGGCTGTAGCCGATCATCGCCTGGCCGGTGGCGGGCTCGTCGTAGAACAGCGCGCACCCGCCGACGACAGCGCCGGTCACCGCGTCGACGATCGCCAGGTCGGCAGCCTCGCCGGCCAGCCAGCGGCTCGCCGCCAGCCGGCAGCGCCGCGCGAGCGCGGCCCGCTCCGGCGCCACCGGCGGCACCCGGTTCGCCACCACCTCCGGCAGCGAGTGCAGCCGGTGCAGCACGTCGGTGTCCGCCGGCCCCACCGGCCGCAGCGTCACCACGCCGTCGGTGAGCCGGCCGCCGGGCAGGTCCGGCAGCAGACGGGCGACCGGTCCCGGCGGGTCGTCGGCCAGCCGCACCCAGGCGATCAGATCCTCGCGTACGCCGCCCGCGCTCGCGCCCGCCGCCCGGCGTACGCCCTCGTGCCGGTAGCCGCAGGCCAGGGCGATGCGCTGGCTCGGCACGTTGTCGACGCGGGTGAGCAGTTCCAGCCGGGCCGCCCCGGCGGCGAACGCACGCTCGGTCAGCAGCCGGGTGGCGGCGCTCGCCACGCCCCGGCCGCGCGCCGCGGGACCCACCCAGTAACCGATCTCGTAGCTCGCCCGCTCCGCGCTGAGCCGGCTCAGACCGATGCTGCCGAGGAGCCGGTCGGTGGCCGGGTCGGCGATCGTGTACGCGGCCCCACCCGCCGCCCACGCCGCCGGCGAGCCCTCGGTGATCCACCAGCGGGCGGCGTCCTCGTCGTAGGGATCGGGCAGCAGGGGCATGAACCGGCGGGTCTCCGGGTCGGCGCACCCGGCCACCATGTCCGGCACGTCCGCGAGGTGGCACGGCCGCAGCCGTACGCCGTACCCCTCGATCGTCTCCGGCGTCACACCAGGTCCTCCGGCAGCAGCGCGCCGATCCACGCGTCCTGGCGCTCGCCGCGGTGCTGGACGCCGCCGCGCAGCGTGCCCTCGACGGTGAAGCCGGCCTTCTCGGCGGCCCGCCGCGAGGCGGTGTTGCCCACGTTGGCCCGCCACTCGATCCGGGCCAGGCCGAGCGTGGTGAAGCCCCAGGCGCACACGGCGGTGAGCGCGGCCGGCAGGTAACCCCGGCCGCGCGCGTGCGGCGCGGTCATGTAGCCCACGTCGGCCACCAGCGGGTCGTTGGGGAGGATGCGCAGGTCGATCGAGGCGACGTAGCTGTCGTCCGGGTCGGCCACGGCGAACGTCGCGGCGGTGCCCCGGGCCCAGGCCGGGCGGACCAGGTCGTGCAGGAAGCCCTCGGCGTGCTCCGGCCGGTACGGGTGCGGCACAGTGGTCCAGCGGATCGTCTGCTCGTCCTGGCAGGTGCGGGTCACCGCGGGCAGGTCGCGCTCCTCCAGCGCGCGCAGCCGCAGCTCGGTGTCCCCGGCGGTGGCGAACAGGACCGGCTGCGGCCGGCCGAAGACCGCCGCGCGGCGGGCCTGCAGCGTGTCCGGCCCGTAGGGGACCGGGTCGCCGGGCGCGGCCAGCTCGGCCGGGAACAGGGAGCCGATCCAGCCCTCCGGACGGCCGCCGGAGCTGGGGTGGGCCAGCCGCAGTTCACCCTCGACGCGGAAGCCGGCGCGCAGCGCGACCAGCCGGGAGGCGTGGTTGCCGATCTCGGCCTGCCAGGTGAGCCGGCGCAGCTTGAGCGCGTCGAACGCCCAGCGGGCGAGCGCGCGGGTGGCGCGGACCGCGACGCCCCGGCCCCGGGCCCACGGCGCGGTCCAGTAGCCGACCTCGGCCGAGTCCAGCTCGCGGTCCACGGAGACCAGGCCGCACGAGGCGAGCAGCTCCCCGGTGCCGGCGTCGCAGACCGCGAACGGTGCGCCCGCGCCCTCGGCCCAGGCGGTCGCGCTGAACGTGGTCACGAACTCGGCGGCGTGCTCCGGCAGGTACGGGCGAGGTACGGTGGTCCAGCGCTGGATGTCCGGATCCTGGCAGGCACGGTGCACCGCGTCGGCGTCCGCCGCACGCCAGGGGCGCAGCAGCAGGCCGTCCTCGATGATCTCCACAGGCTCCATCCGAGCCATCGTGCCGGATCGTTCGCGCACGGCGTAACCCGATTAGCGGCCGGTGGCGCACGGTCGCGGCGTTATGTCGGGTTCCGGAGCCCGGACCGCCGCCACCAGTGACCATCGTCGCCTCCGAGCGCCTACGATGGTTCGAGACCGTCTAGGGGAGCGTTGATCCGTGTCGATTCTGGAAAAGGTCCTTCGCGCCGGCGAGGGGCGCATGGTGCGTCGGCTCAAGGCCATCGCGGCCGCCGTCAACTCGATCGAGGACGACTACGTCAACCTCAGCGACGACGAGCTACGCGGCATGACCGACCAGTTCAAGGAGCGGCTCGCTGACGGCGAGACCCTCGACGACCTGCTGCCCGAGGCGTTCGCGGTGTGCCGTGAGGCGGCCTCCCGGGTGCTCGGCCAGCGTCCCTACGACGTCCAGGTCATGGGTGGCGCGGCACTGCACTTCGGCAACATCGCCGAGATGAAGACCGGTGAGGGCAAGACGCTCACCTCGGTCATGCCGGTCTACCTGAACGCGCTCGCCGGCAAGGGCGTGCACGTGGTCACCGTGAACGACTACCTGGCCGAACGCGACGCCGCCTGGATGGGCCGGGTGCACGAGTTCCTCGGCCTGCGCGTCGGCGTGGTGCTGCCCAACCGGCCCGCCACCGAGCACCGCGCGGCCTACGAGTGCGACATCACCTACGGCACGAACAACGAGTTCGGCTTCGACTACCTGCGCGACAACATGGCCTGGTCGAAGGACGAACTGGTCCAGCGCGGCCACTTCTTCGCCGTGGTCGACGAGGTCGACTCGATCCTCATCGACGAGGCGCGTACCCCGCTGATCATCTCCGGTCCGGCCGAGCACTCCGCCCGGTGGTACCAGGAGTTCGCCACCGTGGTGGCCCGGCTCCAGCCCGGCACCGACGGCGAGGGCGACTACGAGGTCGACTACGCCAAGCGCACCATCGCGATCACCGAGCGCGGCGTGGCCAAGGTGGAGGACCGCCTCGGCATCGACAACCTGTACGAGTCGGTGAACACCCCGCTCGTCGGCTACCTGAACAACGCCATCAAGGCCAAGGAACTCTACAAGCGCGACAAGGACTACATCGTCAACGACGGCGAGGTCCTGATCGTCGACGAGTTCACCGGCCGCATCCTGCACGGCCGCCGCTACAACGAGGGCATGCACCAGGCGATCGAGGCCAAGGAGGGGGTGGAGATCAAGCAGGAGAACCAGACCCTGGCCACCATCACCCTCCAGAACTACTTCCGCCTCTACGACAAGCTCTCCGGCATGACCGGTACCGCCCAGACCGAGGCGGGCGAGTTCAACAAGGTCTACAAGGTCGGCGTCGTGACCATCCCGACGCACCGGCCGATGGTCCGGCTCGACCGGCCCGACGTCATCTACAAGACCGAGAAGGCCAAGTTCAACGCCGTCGTCGAGGACATCGCCGAGCGGCACGAGCAGGGCCAGCCGGTGCTCGTCGGCACCGTCTCGGTGGAGAACTCCGAGATCCTGTCGCACATGCTGCGCCGCCGCGGCATCCCGCACTCCGTGCTGAACGCGAAGTTCCACGCCAAGGAGGCGGAGATCGTCGCCCAGGCCGGGCGCAAGGGCGCGGTCACCGTCGCGACCAACATGGCCGGCCGCGGTACGGACATCCTGCTCGGCGGCAACCCCGAGTTCCTCGCCGCGAACGAGCTGCGCCAGCGCGGGCTCGACCCGGTCGAGCAGCCGGAGGAGTACGCCAAGGCGATGGAGGAGATCCTTCCGACCTGGAAGCAGGCGTGTGACGTCGAGGCGGAGGAGGTCGCCGCCGCCGGTGGCCTCTACGTGCTGGGCACCGAGCGGCACGAGTCCCGCCGGATCGACAACCAGCTGCGCGGTCGCGCCGGCCGGCAGGGTGACCCGGGCGAGTCCCGCTTCTACCTGTCGCTGCAGGACGAGCTGATGAAGCGCTTCCGGGCCGGCGCGGTCGAGGCCGTGATGGACCGCTTCAACATCCCCGAGGACGTGCCCATCGAGTCGAAGATGGTCACCCGGCAGATCAAGAGTGCCCAGGCCCAGATCGAGGGCCAGAACGCCGAGATCCGCAAGAACGTCCTCAAGTACGACGAGGTGCTGAACAAGCAGCGCCAGGTGATCTACGCCGAGCGTCTGCGGGTGCTCAACGGCGAGGACCTGTCCGACCAGGTCCGCAACATGATCGACGACGTGGTGACCGCGTACGTGGTCGGCGCGACCAGCGACGGCTACGCCGAGGACTGGGACCTCGATCAGCTCTGGTCCAGCCTCAAGCAGCTGTACCCGGTCGGCGTCACAGTCGACGAGCTGGAGGAGGAGGTCGGTTCCCGCTCGGGCATCGACCAGGACTTCCTGCTCGCCCGCCTGAAGGAGGACGCGCACGCCGCGTACGACAGGCGCGAGGAGAGCCTCGGCGAGGAGGCGGTCCGCCAGCTCGAGCGGATGGTCCTGCTCCAGGTGATCGACCGCAAGTGGCGCGAGCACCTCTACGAGATGGACTACCTGCAGGAGGGCATCAGCCTGCGGGCGTACGCCCAGCGCGACCCGGTCATCGAGTACCAGCGCGAGGGCTTCGACATGTTCGCCACCATGATGGACGGCATCAAGGAGGAGACGGTCGGCTTCCTCTACAACCTGGACGTGCAGGTCGAGGAGGCCGAGCCGGAGGCCGAGGAGGTGCAGCTGCTGGAGAAGCCGGTGGAGATCCGGGCGAAGGGTCTCAACCGCGCGCCGCAGCAGCAGGGCCTGCAGTACTCCGCTCCCGCCGTGGACGGCGAGGCCGGTCGCGGCGCTCCGGTGATCGAGCGGCCCGAGCAGCAGGCGCCGGCGCTCGGCATCGGCCAGCAGTCGGAGCGCCCTGCCGCCGCCGGGCCGCGCCGGGCTCCGGCCGGTGCGAGCGGCCAGGCGGTCGCGGCGAGCACCGCCCGGCGGGCCGCCCCGGGCCAGGTCGACGGCGGCGAGGGCCCGTCCCGTAACGCGCCCTGCCCGTGCGGCTCGGGCCGCAAGTACAAGCGCTGCCACGGCTCGCCCAACGGCGGCAACTGACCCCGAACGCCCACGACGGGCCCCGGCCTCCCGGCCGGGGCCCGTCGCCGTCCCTGGGTTCCCCCAGGGCCCTCGCTCTCTCCCGCGATCTTGCAGTTTCGGCCCTCATCATGCCCGATTCATGACGTTATCTACGGGACTGAAGTGCAAGATCGGCGCCGGTGGAGGCGCGGGTGGCCGCGGCGCGGTCGAGCCAGGTCGGGGGGCCCACGACCGGGCTCAGAGGACGTCCAGGACGAGGCACAGCCAGGTGCCTCGGCGGCGTTCCAGGCGTATCGCAACGGCCCAGCTCGTGCCTCCGGCGCCGGCGAACACGGCGGTGGCCTCGACCGCGCCCGCGCGGGGCTCGCAGACCCGCAGACGCCGCAGGAGCAGAGTCGGCCGGGCGGTACGGCGGCGGACCGGGGTCACCCGGCGGGCTGCTCGGGTCAGCTCGGCCGCGACCGGGCCGGCCGACTCGGGCACGCAGAGCGGCCGGAGCTGGCCGGGTGGCCGGAAGCCGTTGACGATCTCCAGGAAGGTGCGGACGAATCGGTGTGCGGCCCGCGTTCCCTCGGGTGCGGCGGACGCGAGGGCTGACGCGGGGGTGCCGGTCCAGCGTGGCCAGGCGGGTGCCGGGTCCGGGGCGCGGCCGGCGGGGCGTGCGGCGGCACCGCGGCGCGGATCGCTCAGGTCGAGGGTGAGCTGCCCGACGGGACTCCACAACGGCTCCTCGTCGACGCACGGCGGGTCGAGTGGCGGGGCGGGCCGGAGACGGACCGGCGGGCGGGGTGCGCGGGGACGGCGGGTGTCGACCATCTCGAATCCTTGCGTTTGCCTTCGTTTGCCTCCGACAGGGCTTCATCTTCCCGGAATGGTGTCACCGGCGTCAATGGCCGACGGTCCTCGGGTGGTCACTCCTCGTCGCGCTCACCGAGCGGGTTCCCGCGTACCCACTCCGCCGTCTCGGCGTACTTCCGCTCGATGTATTCCTCCAGCCGGGAGCGCTCGACCCGCCACTGCCCCCGACCGCCGATCTTGATCGCCGGCAGCTCGCCACTGCGAACCATGTGGTAGACCTGCGAGTCCGAGACGTTCAGCTCGGCGGCGACGTCGGACAGCAGCAGGAACCTCGACTCCACGGTGACTCCCGGGGTTGGCTTCGTTTGCCTTAGTTTGCCATCACCGGCTGACATCGCCCCATGCCCGTTCGCCTGACACACCGGCGGGAGACTTCACCCGCGCGGATGCCGGGTGTATGACGGTCCTGGCGTACGGCATGATCGGCGCCCGGAGCCGGCGTCCGCCGGTGAGTGGCCTGAATGCGGGAGTGACCGGTGACCGACGAGCTTGTCCGGGTGTACCTGCCGGCGACCGTACCCATGCTCGCCCGGCTGCGCGAGGAGGGGCTGACCGCCGAGGCGGCGCACGCGGTCACCCCGGAACTGCGCGAGTGGTACGCCGAGGGCGACGAGGAGGAACTGGAGTACGTGGCCTTCACCCGGGCCGCCCAGGACGCGCTGTTCCTGCTCCGGAGCGACCCCGCCGCGCCCCGGCGACGGGTTGTCGTCTCGGCCGACCTGCCCGCCCGGGCGGTCGGACGGGTCGGCGGCGAGCTGGGGTCCAGCGTGGTCCGGCCGGCCGGACCGGTGCCGGTGAAGTCGGTCGCCGCGCTTCATGTCGACGGCGCGGAGGCGGTCGAGGACGTGGCCGCTGCCGTCGAGGTGGTGGCCGAGGCCCAGGCCGGGGACCCCGACGCCCAGTTCACCGTCGACGGCGCCGAGGACCACGAACTGGAGTGGTACGACGTGACCGAGCTGGACCTGCTGCTGCGCGAGGCCGGCTGAGCCGGCGGCTCAGGACGCCGCCGGCTCGTCCGTCTCGTCCTCGACCGGGCGGGGGCCGAGCGTGCGGCCGAACACGATGAGCGTGGTCAGCGCGCCCACGAAGAGCACCCAGATCCCGTTGTCCACCCGCGAGGTGCCGAGCGCGGTCTGCGCCACCTCGTCGGCCTCGCTGAGCGCGGCGGCCAGGTCGAGCAGCCCGCGGCCGCCGATCCGGATGATCACCTCGGTGAGCAGCAGGAGCAGGCCCGCGCCCGCGCCGGCCACCAGGTACGCCGGCCAGCGCAGCGGCGACGCCACGCCGTCACGGCGCTCGGCCCGGCGACGGGACCAGGTCAGATAGAGGTACGCGGCGAGGCCGGCGAGCAGGCCGGCGAGCAGCGATTCGGTACGCGAGACCCACTTGGCGGCGTCGAGCACCGACTGCTGGGTCTCCCCGGCGCCGAACAGGTCGGACAGCGGGTCCCGGGCGCGGCTGAACAGCACCACGAAGATCTGCGCGGTGAGCGTCGCAGCGGTGATCGCACCCACCACCCGGGCCTGACGCGCGCCCGCCATCGCGCCGCCGATGATCGCGGCTGCCGCCGTGGTCCCGGCGATCGTGTTCGTGGTGGCGTTGTCGGCGTACGTCAGGTTGATCGCCACCGCGGCGAGCAGGCCGACCACCAGGCCGGTCCCGACGGCGGCCAGGAACCGCAGCGTGGCCCGGCCGAGCCGGTTGGTCGCGGCCAGGGCGACGGTGGCGCCGGTGACCAGCGCCGCGGTGATGACGCCGGGCAGCGCGTACGCGGAGAGGCTGATCGCGGTGACGCCGGCCGCGGTCGAGTGGATCGCCTCGCGGGTCGACCAGAGCATGGCGGCCAGCCATCCGAGCGAGAGCAGGGCGAGTACGAGCGCGCCCGGGGCGAACTCCGGCCGACCGCCGGTGACAGTCCCCTCGTCCGCACGCGCGGGTCCGGCTGCGTCCTCGCCCGTCCGAGCCTCGCTCGCCGGTGCCTCGGCCGACGGTGCCTCTCCGGAGGACGCCTTGACGGAGGACGCCTTGACGGAGGACGTCTCGACGGTGGCCCCGTCGCCCGTGGTCGGCCCGACGGTCTCGGGCTGATCCGTCTCCGCGGCCGTGGAGCTGCCGGGCTGGTTGCTCATCGTCTTCCCTTCGACGGTCGCCGGATCCCCGAGCCGGGCCGGGCAGGTCACCGGTCATCCAGCGTACGCGGCGCATCACCACTCCTCGGGCGGGCCGTGTGCCGTGTGCGCGTTGATCGACTGCAGTACGGCGATGTGGTGGCATCCCGAGGGCCCGGATACCGCCATTTCCCCGAGGTGGAGTGGATCAGTGGCCGATAACCGCCAGCCGGGCGGGCCGTGTGGTGCCGTTGGTCGACTCCAGCTCGGGGAGGTGCCGCCCGGAGGCCCGGAACACCGCCACCCCCGAGGTGGGCTGGATCAAAGGTCGAGTAAGAGCCGACGAATCGTCGACGAACTGGGGCGCGATCCGATGTTTCGTCGGATCCGGGTCGGTTGGGGCCGACGGTCCGGAGATGAACCGGCCGTCCGGTGTGCCAGGGAGGCGCGTCCGGCGGGGGCTTGTCGTGACAGAATCGGGGCCAGGTCCCGCCGCCGCCCACCCCGCGGCGCCCCGGTGTCCGGCCGCCCGGCCGGCGCCCGCGGGTCCGGTTTCGCCGTCGCCGTCGAGATCGCCAGGAGCCTGTTGATGGACGCCGTGTTCTCCGTACCCGAGCCGCTCAACGAGCCGGTCCACTCCTACGAGCCCGGCAGCGCCGACCGGGAACGGCTCCAGCGGCGGCTGGCCGAACTGGCCGCCGAGCGGATCGAGCTGCCCATGACGATCGCCGGCGAGCGGCGGATGGCCGGCGGCGCGTCGATTGACGTGGTGCAGCCGCACAAGCACGCGCACGTTCTCGGCGTCACCGGGCACGCCACCCACGACGACGCCCGCGCCGCGGTGCAGGCCGCCAAGGACGCCGCGCCGATGTGGCGGGCGCTGCCGTTCGAGGAGCGGGCCGCGATCTTCCTGCGCGCCGCCGACCTGCTGGCCGGCCCCTGGCGGGACACGCTCAACGCGGCCACCATGCTCGGCCAGTCCAAGACCGCCGTGCAGGCCGAGATCGACTCGGCGTGCGAGCTGATCGACTTCCTGCGCTTCAACGTGCACTTCGCCCGGCGGCTCCTGGCCGAGCAGCCGCTGTCCTCGCCCGGGGTCTGGAACCGCCTCGACCACCGGCCGCTGGAGGGCTTCGTCTACGCGATCACCCCGTTCAACTTCACCGCGATCGCCGGCAACCTGCCGTCCGCGCCGGCCATGCTCGGCAACACGGTGGTCTGGAAGCCGTCCCCGACGCAGCAGTTCGCGGCGCACTTCACCATGCGCCTGTTCGAGGCCGCCGGCCTGCCGCCCGGCGTGATCAACATGGTCACCGGCCGCGGCGAGGAGGTCTCCGAGGTGGTGCTCGCCGACCCGGACCTGGCCGGCATCCACTTCACCGGCTCGACGAAGGTGTTCCAGCACCTGTGGAAGACCGTCGGCGACAACATCGCCCGCTACCGCGGTTACCCCCGCCTGGTCGGCGAGACCGGCGGCAAGGACTTCGTGGTCGCGCACACCAGCGCCGACGTGGACGCGCTGCACACCGCGCTGATCCGGGGCGCCTACGAGTACCAGGGGCAGAAGTGCTCGGCTGCCTCGCGCGCGTACGTCCCACGGTCGATCTGGGAGGGCGGGCTGCGCGACCGGCTCGCCGCCACCGCGGACTCGCTGACCTACGGCGACGTGACCGACTTCAGCAACTTCGGCGGCGCGGTGATCGACGACAAGGCGTTCGGCCGGCACACCGCCGCGCTGGAGCTGATCAAGGGTGACGACTCCTGCCGCATCCTGGCCGGCGGCACCGCCGACGACTCGGTCGGCTACTTCGTCCGGCCGACGCTGTTCGAGTGCTCCGACGCGGCGCACGAGACATTCACCACCGAGTACTTCGGGCCGATCCTCGGCGTGCACGTCTTCGACGACGCCCGCTTCGACGAGGTGGTCGCCCAGGCCGAGTCGATCGCGCCGTACGCGCTGACCGGGTCGATCTTCGCGACCGACCGCCGGGTGGTCGACCAGGTGGCGGAGAAGATGCGGTACGCGGCCGGCAACTTCTACATCAACGACAAGCCGACCGGCGCGGTGGTCGGGCAGCAGCCGTTCGGCGGCGCCCGGGCCAGCGGCACCAACGACAAGGCGGGTTCCTGGCACAACCTGGTCCGCTGGATGTCGCCTCGGACGATCAAGGAGACGTTCGTTCCGCCGACCGATCACACCTACCCGCACATGGGCTGAGACGCTCGAAGAGGGCCCGTCCCGGCCGGGACGGGCCCTCTTCCTCATCCGACAGTGCACATCGGACCGGTCCGCGGGTGCCGAAATAGGCAAATCCTGGACGCCAGAGCCGACAAAGTGGCAGCTTAGAGGGCATGGCGGATTCCGGAGTCAACCCGACGGCGGCAGCTTTGCTCGGCCTGCTGCACGACGGCCCGATGACTGGCGGCCAGTTGATGGCCGCGGCTGAGCGCCGGCTGGCGCCGTACTGGTCGATGACCCGCAGTCAGGTCTACCGGGAGCTACCGGTCCTGGCCGAGAAGGGTCTGGTGCGTCTCGGCAAGCCCGGGCCGCGCATGAGTCAGCCGTACGCGCTGACAGCTGCCGGTAAACGGACATTCTCCCGCTGGCTGGCGGAGAATCCCGGCAAGGACACCATCCGTAACCCGATAGCGCTACGGATGGCGTTCGGCAACCTGCACTCGGCGAGCCAGCTCAAGAACCTCTACGCGACGGCGAACGAGTACCACACCGAGGCGCTGGCGGCGGTGCGGGAGCAGGTCAAGAACGCCAAGAAGGAAGGCGAGAGCTACGACGCCAGCGCGCTGGAGTTCGCCGTCGCCTACCACAAGGCGGCGCTGTCCTGGCTCAAGACCGCGCCGGTCGGCTGACCACCTGCAGCAGGTTGAGGGAACGACGCAGTAGTCTTGTCTGTCGTGACCGCTGCCGATTACGCCGAACAGCTCAAGGAACTCGACGCCACGCTGCGCAACATCGAGGCCGTGCTCGACCTCGACAAGCTGCGCGAGCAGAAGGCACGGCTGGAGCAGGAGGCCTCCGCGCCCGACCTCTGGGACGACCAGGCCAAGGCGCAGCAGGTGACGTCGCAGCTGTCGTACGTCAACGGCGAGATCACCAAGCTCGGCGACCTGCGCTCCCGGCTCGACGACGCCGGGGTGCTGCTGGAGCTGGCCCAGGCGGAGGACGACCCGGGCGCGCTGACCGAGGTCGAGTCGGAGATCGCCGGGCTGACCAAGGCCATCCAGGAGATGGAGGTCCGCACGCTGCTCTCCGGCGAGTACGACTCGCGGGAGGCGCTGGTGGCGATCCGGGCCGGGGCCGGCGGCGTGGACGCCGCGGACTTCGCCGAGATGCTGCTGCGGATGTACCTGCGCTGGGCCGAGCGGCACGGCTACCCGACCGAGGTCTACGAGACCTCGTACGCCGAGGAGGCGGGCCTCAAGTCGGCCACCTTCACGGTGAAGGTGCCGTACGCCTACGGCACGCTCAGCGTGGAGTCCGGCACGCACCGGCTGGTGCGGATCAGCCCGTTCGACAACCAGGGTCGCCGGCAGACCAGCTTCGCCGGCGTCGAGGTGCTGCCGGTCACCGAGCAGACCGACCACATCGACATCCCGGAGAACGAGGTCCGGGTGGACGTCTACCGGTCGTCCGGGCCGGGTGGGCAGAGCGTCAACACCACCGACTCGGCGGTGCGGCTGACCCACATCCCCACCGGCATCGTGGTGACCTGCCAGAACGAGAAGTCCCAGCTGCAGAACAAGGCCTCCGCGATGCGGGTGCTCCAGGCCCGGCTGCTGGAGCGCAAGCGGCAGGAGGAGGAGGAGAAGATGGCCGGCCTGAAGAGCGGCGGCACCAGCTCCTGGGGCGACCAGATGCGCTCGTACGTCCTGCACCCGTATCAGATGGTGAAGGATCTGCGCACCGAACAGGAGACGGGCAATCCGTCCTCGGTCTTCGACGGTGACCTGGACAGCTTCATCGAGGCGGGAATCCGCTGGCGGAAGCAGCAGCAGCTCAGCGCTGACGGTGCGTGATCACGTTCGGACTGAGCGCGTCATCGATCCCGTTCTGACCGGGTAAATCGATGACGCGCACCGCTTCGGCGGGCCTGGGGGCTTGGCTCTGCGGTTACACCGCGTAGACTACCGACCCGTGATTCAGCTTGAGCAAGTGACGAAGACGTACCCGAAGGCGTCCCGGCCTTCGCTCGACAACGTGTCCGTCTCGATCGAGAAGGGCGAGTTCGTCTTCTTCATCGGTCCATCCGGCTCCGGCAAGTCCACCATCATCAAGTTGCTGCTGCACGAGGTCACGCCCAACAAGGGTCGCGTCGTCGTCAACGGCAAGGACGTGACGTCGATGCGTTCCTGGAAGCGACCACACTTCCGGCGTTCCATCGGCTGCGTCTTCCAGGACTTCCGGCTGCTGCCGAACCGCACCGCGTACGAGAACGTGGCGTTCGCGCTGGAGGTGATCGGTAAGACGAAGGCGGTCGCCCGCCGGGTCGTGCCGGAGGTGCTGGAGCTGGTCGGTCTCGGTGGCAAGGAGCACCGCTACCCGCACGAGCTCTCCGGTGGTGAGCAGCAGCGTGTGGCGGTGGCCCGGGCGTTCGTCAACCGGCCGCTGATCCTGCTGGCCGACGAGCCCACCGGAAACCTGGACCCGGACACCTCGATCGAGATCATGCGCCTGCTGGACCGGATCAACCGCACCGGCACGACCGTCGTGATGGTCACGCACGACTCCAACATCGTGAACCAGATGCGGCGCCGGGTGATCGAGATCGAGAGCGGCCGCATCGTGCGCGACCAGGCCCGCGGCGTCTACGGCTGAGCCGTACGACGTTCCGTAGACCCTGACGACGAACCCTCACGCCGGAGAGCCGGAGGAATATCCCGATGCGGATGAAGTACGTCCTGTCCGAAGTACTGGTCGGGCTGTGGCGCAACGTCACCATGACCATCGCCATGATCATCACAATGGCGGTGTCGCTGTTCATGTTGGGCGGCAGCGGCCTTCTGTACCAGAAGGTCGGCGACATGAAGGACCTCTACTACGAGAACGTCGAGGTCTCGATCTTCCTGAAGACCGACGCCACCAAGGAACAGGTCGACGCGCTGGGTCAGCAGCTCGACCAGGACCCGCTGGTCAAGGACTCGACGTACGTCAACAAGGACCAGGCGTACGAGCGCTTCCAGCAGATGTACGCCGACGCCCCGGACCTGGTCAGCGCGGTCAAGCCGGACCAGCTTCCCGAGTCGTACCGGGTGAAGCTCAACGACCCCGAGCAGTACAAGGCGATCTACGACAAGTACAAGACCGCCGAGGGCATCGACACGATCGTCGACCAGAGCAAGCTGCTCGACAAGGTCTTCGGCGTGCTCAGCGGCTTCCAGAACGGCGCGCTCGCGATCGCTATGGTGATGGCCGTCGCCGCCCTGCTGCTCGTCGCGAACACCATCCAGGTGGCCGCGTACAGCAAGCGGCGTGAAGTGGCGGTCATGAAGCTGGTCGGCGCGTCGAACTGGTTCATCCAGGCGCCGTTCGTGCTGGAGGCGGTGGTGGCCGGTCTGTTCGGCTCCATCCTCGGTCTGCTGGCGTTGATCGCGGTGAAGGTGCTCGCGGCCGGCAGTTCGATGGCGGCCCTGGAGGGTCTGATCACCCCGATCTCCTGGTCCGACATCTTCCTGACCTTCCCGCTGATGGCCGCCGTCGGTGGCGTGGTCAGCGCGGTCACCGCCTGGGTCACGCTCCGCTTCTACCTGCGGGTCTAGTCACCCGTCCGGCTCCGGCAAGGGCCCTCCCGCGCGGAATAAACCGCGCGGGAGGGCCCTTGTGGTTCCGGTAGCATGATCTTCGCTCGCCGGCCGGTGGCCGGCGACGGACCGGGAGGGAGGTGGCGCCGATGCCACGGGAAAAGGGTCGCAAGGTGGTCGCCTCCAACAAGAAGGCGCGCCACGACTACGCCATCCTCGACACGTACGAGGCGGGCATGGCGCTGACCGGCACCGAGGTGAAGTCGCTGCGGGCCGGGCGGGCGTCGCTCGTCGACGCGTTCGCCCAGGAGCGTGACGGCGAGATCTACCTGCACGCCATGCACATCCCGGAGTACGCCCAGGGCACCTGGACCAACCACGAGCCCCGGCGTACCCGCAAGCTGCTGCTCAACCGGATCGAGATCGACCGGCTGCTGGGCAAGCTCAAGGAGAGCGGCCTGACGCTGGTGCCGTTGCAGGTCTACTTCTCCGACGGCTGGGCCAAGGTGGAGATCGGCCTGGCCCGGGGTAAGAAGTCGTACGACAAGCGCCAGGACCTGGCCAAGCGGGACGCCGCCAAGGAGATCGCCCGGGCGGTCGGCCGGCGCGGCAAGGGCATGGCTGAGTGATACGTCCGGTTCGTCCGGCTGCCCACGTCGGGCGGGCCTCGGGATGAATCCGGTTGCGCCAGGCGTTACGCTTGGTGTGCTGCCGACAGGGGCAGCGCTACGAGGGGGTGACTGGTTTCGACTTCGTACGCAGCGACAGGGGAAGCGAGCCGAGGAAGCCGACGTCGTCTCGAGAATCGGTCGTCGGAAACCAATAAGCGCCAAGAACAATCGCGCTGACTTCGCTCTCGCCGCCTGAGGCGAGTAGCAAGTCTGTCGGCCTGGGAGCGCCTTCGACCCAGTCAGCCGGCATCAGCTAGAAGGCTGGCCAATCGGACCCGGTCGCGGGGTCCGTGCGGCGAGATCAATCAGCGACTGGGCCCGTCACACCAACTTGCTCGCGTGAGCGGTGGGGCCGAGTAGAGGCACAGCGAGCTGCGCTCGGAGAAGCCCTGACAAACCGGCGAAGGACCCGGGTTCGATTCCCGGCACCTCCACTACACGGCCTGTGCGCCCCGGTCCACGAGGACCGGGGCGCACAGTCGTCTGAGGCCTCTGAGCCAGCCGGGGCAGATGGTGCCAATGCGGCAGATGAGACGCGTCGCAGCGCTGGACAGCGCCGCGTACCGGGTCCACCATCGCCATACGGGTTCGCCCAGCAGCGGGAGGTGTCCCATGGTCACCAGTCCGATCCAGCAGCCGATCTCCGTGCTCCCCACCGCTCCCGGTGACCTGCGCGCCCTCGCCCGGGCCACCGGCGGTCCGCGCTGGCGGGAGCGCCTGCTCACCGACCTCGACCCGGTCCGGCGGGGCTTCACCGAACACGTCCGCGTCACCGAAGGGCCGGGAGGCCACTACGCCGACCTGGTGCGCGCCGCGCCGCGGCTGCACCGGGGCGTACGCCTGCTGGTCGCCGAGCACGCCGCGATCCTGGCGGCGCTGGCCGCGCTCCAGCACACGGTCCGGCTGCCCGGGGCGTCCGCCGCCCAGGTGCGGGCCCGCACCGTGGACCTGCTGCGCGCGCTCGACCGGCACCGGCGCCACGGTGCCGACCTGCTCTGGGAGGCGTACCAGGCCGACCTCGGCGGCGAGGACTGAGCCGGAACCGTTCCGGGCCGGCACCCGTCCAACCCGTATGCGTCGCGTGCTCGCCCTGCTCGGGATCTCGTTGCTGACCCTCTCCGCCTGCGCCACGCCCGGCGCCGCTCCCGTCCGGACGCCGCCCACCGGCCCGGACCAGCGGCCCGCGTTCACCGAGCGGGCCGAGGAGGTCGCCGCGGGCTGGCGTCCCGGGCCGGGCTGGCGCGACGGGTACGTGCCGCTCCAGGACGCCACTGTGCTCACCGGCGACCCGGGCTTCACCGACGAGACGAAGGTGGCGTTCGGGGCGGGCTGGTACCGGGACCAGATCCCGATCCCGGCCGCCGTGCCGAAGGACGGCACGATCCGGTTCCCCGACGGCACGCTGCGGGTGCCGTTGGTCAGCGCCGCCGACGCGTACGCCCAGCTCCGCCAGGGCGACCCGCCGCCGTGCGACGGGCGCCCGGCCGCGCCGGACCCGGCACCGACCGGACGGCCCGGCCCGAACGACCCGGTGTCGACCTCGGCGCCGACGCCGTGCGTCCCGCTCACAGTGACCGAGGTACGGCTGGGCAGCGCGCCGGTGTGGACCAGCCGGGGCCGCGCCGACGTGCCCGCCTGGCTGTTCACCGTGGACGAGCTGGCCGTACCCGTGGCCCGGATCGCCGTCGCGCCGCGCGTGACCGGCCGGGCGCCCGGCGGCGCGGTGCCCACCCGGCCGCTCCCGGCCGGCCTGGTGTCCGCTCAGCAGTTGCGGGCGGTCGAGGGCAACCGGATCGACTACGTGCTCGGCGTCGGCGCCTGCGACGGCCCGCCCACCCCGCTCGTGCTGGAACGGCCGGACGTGGTGGTGATCGGCGGCGCCGTGATCGCCTCCACCGGCGTCTGCACCGCGCAGCTCGTGCTGAAGCCGGTCAGCGTCACGCTCGACGCGCCGCTCGGCGGCCGGGCCGTGCTGGACGCCGCCAGCGGCGCCCCGCTGATCGTCCAGCCCGGCTGAGTCTCAGAGGATCCGTGGCACGTCGGTGCTGATCGGCACCGGCAGCACCGTCGGCCGGTCCGCGGCCAACGCGGCGTCGAGCGCGGTGCCGAGCCCGTCCAGCGTGGTCACCGCACCGGCGCAGCCGTAGCCGTGCGCCACCGCCGTCACGTCCAGCCCGGGCAGGTCCAGCGCCGGCACACCAGGGGTGTGCTTCAGCTCGGCGAACGCCTTCAGGATCGCGTACTGCTGGTTCACCGGAACCACGACGGCGAGCGGCAGGCGCAGCCGCGCCGCCGTCCACAACGCCTGGACCGAGTAGTGGAACGAGCCGTCGCCGACCACCGCGACCACCGGGCGGCCGCGCCCGGTGTCGCGTTCGGCGAGCGCCATGCCGACCGCCGCCGGCAGCCCGAAGCCGAGCCCGCCGCTGGCCATCGTCAGGTACGAGAGCGGCCGCTCGATCGGCAGCCGGCGGCGCAGCGCGGCCAGGTTGGACGGCGACTCCTGCACCAGCACCCCGTCCGCCGGCCACGCGGCGGCCAGCGCGGCGAACAACGCGTCGGCGCTGGGCGGGTCAGCCTGCTCCGGCGGGGCCGGCTGCGGGCGCGGTGACGGCGCGGGACGGTCGGTCGCCGGCAGCAGCTCGCACAGCGCGGCCATGGTCAGGCGGGCGTCGCCGAGCAGGCTGTCCCCGACCGGGGCGCGGGCCGCCTCGTCCGGGTCGTCTGTGACGTGCAGCAGCCGCGCGTCGCCGGGCAGGTAGTCGCCCGGCACGTGCGGGTAGTAGCGGAACACCGGCGCACCCACCACCAGCACCACGTCGTGGCCGCGCAACGCCTCCGACAGCGGCCCGATCGCGTACGGCAGCACGCCCCGGAAGTGCGGATGCCGCTCGGGGAACACGGCCCGCTCCGGGGCCGGGGCGGCCCAGACCGGGGCGGCCAGACGCTCGGCCAGCGCCACCGCGTCCGGCCAGGCGTCCGACCGGTCCACCGCCGCGCCGAGCACCAGCGCCGGGGCACGGGCGGCGGCCAGCGCGTCGACGAAGCTCCGCAGCCGGTCCGGGTCCGGCGCGATCCGGGTGGCGACGGTACGCACCTGCGGCGGCGGGTCGGCCGGGCGGTCCCAGTCGTCCATCGGCAGGGAGAGGAAGACCGGCCCGGCCGGTGGCTGCACCGCCGAGGCGTACGCCCGCATGAAGGCCGCCGGGATGTCCTGGGCGCGGGCCGGCTCGTGGGCCCACTTGACGTACGGCTGGGCCAGCTCGACCGCCCGGGGGCTGGCCAGGCGCGGCTCGATCAGCAGCATCTCGCGGGTCTGCTGGCCGGCGCTGACGATCAGCGGCGTCCGGTTGTGCCAGGCGGTGACCAGGTTGCCCATGCCGTTGCCGGTGCCCGGCGCGGTGTGCAGGTTGACGTGCGCGGGCCGGCCGGTGCCCTGGGCGTAGCCGTCGGCCATCGCGACCGCCGACGCCTCCTGCAGCGCGTGCACGTAGTGGAAGTCGGCCGGGAACTCCTGCAGGAACGGCTCCTCGGTCGAGCCCGGGTTGCCGAAGACCGTGGTCAGCCCGAGCGCGCGCAGCAGGTCGTAGGTCGCCTCCCGCACCGTCGCCATCGCCGGCTGCCTCCGTCCTCCACGCGGATGCCGGAGACGGCCCGGTGCCCGGTCCCCCGACCAGCCGAATCTATCGGGCCGAGGCCGACTTTTCGGGCGCTTCCCGCGCTCAGGGCAGCGGGAACGGCAGCTTGATCCCGTCCAGCGCGTGCCCGCACCCGCACTCCCGCTCGGCGGGCAGCGCCGCGACGGCGTCCAGCAGCAGCCCGCGCAGCCGGTCGGTGTTCTCCGCGAAGACCCGGAACACCTCCTCGTGGGTGACCGACTCGCCCGCCTCGACGCCCGCGTCCAGGTCCGTGACCAGCGCGATCGACGTGTAGCAGAGCGCCAGCTCACGGGCCAGCACCGCCTCCGGGTGGCCGGTCATGTTGACGATCGTGCCGCCCATCGAGGCGAACCAGCGCGACTCCGCCCGGGTCGAGAAGCGCGGACCCTCGACCACCACGACGGTCCCGCCGTCCACCGCCGGCACGCCCCGCCCGGCCGCCGTGTCCAGCAGCGTGCGCCGCCCCGCCGGGCAGTACGGATCGGCGAACGACACGTGCACCGCGCCCCGGTCGTAGTACGTCTGCACGCGCCCGCTGGTGCGGTCGATCAACTGGTCCGGCACCACGAACGTGCCCGGACCCAGCTCCGGCCGCAGGCCGCCCACCGCGCAGGGCGCCAGCACCTGGCGTACGCCCAGCGACCGCAGCGCCCACAGGTTCGCCCGGTAGGGGATCAGGTGCGGCGGGTAGCGGTGATCACGCCCGTGGCGGGGCAGGAACGCCACCCGGCGACCGCCCACCTCGGCGACGGTGATCGGGCCCGACGGCTCGCCGTACGGGGTGTCCACCACGTGCTCCACCCCGTCGAGCAGGGCGTAGAGACCCGACCCGCCGATCACCGCCAGTTCGGCCTGCGCCGCCATCCGACCCTCCCTCGATCCGTCGTGATCACCCGCCGTCAGACCTTAACCAGCGGGCCGGACGCAGGCTATGGTGCGTGACATGGCGTTGACAGGATGGACGGTCGACGGCCTCGGGCCCGTACGGGCGCACGGCTGACGGGTGTCGGACATGCAGAGTGAGGGGCAGGCGATCGGTGGCCGAGCCATGGAGTCGATGACCGGACGACTGCTGGTCGCGACACCAGGGCTCAAGGATCCGAACTTCGACCGTACGGTCGTGCTGCTCGTCGCCCACGAACCCGGCGGCGCCCTCGGGGTGGTGCTGAACCGCGCCACCGAGGTCTCGGTGGCCGACGTGCTCGGCGACTGGAGCGACCTGGCCCGCGACCCGGCCGTGCTGTTCGAGGGTGGCCCGGTGCAGCCCGACTCCGCCATCTGCCTGGCCCGGATGCGGCACCCCGTCCGGCCGGTCAAGGGCTTCCACCGCGTCTCCGGCGCGGTCGGCACCATCGACCTCTCGGTCGACCCGGAGAAGCTGCGCGAGGCGGTCGGCGGGATCCGGGTGTTCGCCGGCTACTCCGGCTGGGGCGCCGGGCAGGTCGAGCGCGAGATCGAGGAGGGCTCCTGGTTCGTGCTCGACGCGCTGCCCGGTGACGCCTTCGTCGACCGGCCGGATGATCTCTGGCCGATGGTGCTGCGCCGGCAGGGCGGCATGATGGCGGCGGTGGCCCACTTCCCGCCGGACGTGGCGCTGAACTGACCCCCTCGGTGGGGGACCCCCGCGAGATGACCATGCGGGGCGGCGTGTGTATAGTTCTTCCCGTGCCCGGGCGACCGGGTGCGAACGCAAGGGGCCGTGGCGCAGCTGGTAGCGCACCACACTGGCAGTGTGGGGGTCAGGGGTTCGAGTCCCCTCGGCTCCACCGACCGCACCGTTGTGCGAACCGGTGGTACTCCTGAGGTGCCCCCGTCCGTTTCGGGCGGGGGCATTGTCGTGTCGGCGGGGATCTTGAACGCGGGTACGACTCCCTGGTCGGTGAATCGGACTTCGGCGATGACGGGCTTGGAATTGAGCGAGTCGTTGGCGGAGTTCGCGGATGCGGGGTCCGGCGGTGGCGTCGTCCATGGTGCCGTTTTCGATTTGCCGTGTGGTAGCGGTCGATCGAGTTTTTCGGTGGCTCGTCCGGATGCTGCGCCACCTGAGCCTCAAGGGCCGCAGCCTGGTCAGCCACACTCATCGACACGGCACCTACCGCACTGAATGCCTGTCGCGATCGGGCACGGAGCCAGGGGCGTCATGGGCGGTACACGTCAATTCGATAAGCACTTCCACAGCAGTGACGGTGTGAATGTCATCGTCAATGCGGTAGATGATCCGATAGGTGCCTCGCCGGGCGCTGAATCGATCTGACAATGGCGGCAGCAGACGCTTCCCGACCCGGCAGGGTTTCGCGCCAACGGCCCGGTCATGAAACCGTACGAGGCCACAGTGACGGCCGGGGCCTTACGCGACCGAGGCGCGACGGGCGCGAATGATCTCCGCGCGAGGGCGGGCAGACACCTCTTCACCTCGGCACGTTCCGCGTCGAGTCGGCCGGCCGCCACAGGGTGCCCGCATCCCCGAGAACCGCGACCCGTTCCTCCAGACGCTTCAAGTCCTCCACCGAGACCAGCACAGCGGACGGCCGACCATGCATGGTCACTTCGCTGCTGCGTTTGTGCAGTTCCCGTACGGCGTTGGAAGCCCCGTGACGGAGCTGCGAGTCGTCGAAGACGTCGTCGAGCACGAGTGTTGCCCGGCTTGGGACCACGGCCCCGGCAAAGTCGTTAGGTGCCGAACAATGCCAGCGGGCGGGTGCTGTCGCGGGCGTGATGCCGGTTGGCAGCGGTCGGTGTTGCGGTCGGTGTCGCAGGTAGCAGAGCCGGTACGCAGGACGGTGACGAGACCAGCGATGATGGCAGCGCGGCCTTGCTGCCACCAACAGCGGCGCTTCTACCTCAAGCCCCACACGTCAGACACTGTCACGACTTGCCTGGGCGAGGATCTGACCGAGGGGCAGCGCCAGTCAGGTGAAAGCTCATTGACCAAGGTCACCATTGGCTCCTACCATCTGCCCACGCGCTTTGCCGTACGGGGGCAGATGGGCAACCGCTGAACCCTGCGCGAGAACGACTTCATCGCATGGTTCACGGGGGAGCAACACAAATGACGATGGCGCACGCCCGCATCGCGCAGGGCGCCACTTTGGCGATCCTGGCGACGTTACTCTCAGTCGTTACATCACCACCTACCGCCGCTCATGCTGCGGATTGTCCGTCCGGAGTGGTCGCCGAGAGTGAGCCGGCTGCCGAGACCGAGGCGGCGGCACAGCGCCTCGCGGAGCTCTGTGACAAGCCCGTCGAGGTCCTCGCCGAAGCCGATGAGACCACCAAGGTCGTCGCCCTGCCCAGCGGCGACTTCTCTATGGAGACCTACCTCGAGCCGCAGCGCGTCGAGCGAAACGACCGCTGGATCGCGCTGGACACGAACCTCGAGCGCGGCGCGGACGGCCGGTTCCGGCCCAGGGCTGCGGCCGACGTGTCGTTCTCGACCGGTGGCACCGGCCCGCTGGCGACCTACCGCGAGGGTGGCGCCGACTTCACGCTGACCTGGCCCGCGCCGCTGCCGGCCGGCGTCGTGCGCGAGGACTCGGTCACGTACCCGGAGGTTCACCCGGGCGTGGACCTGGTGGTGCGTGCCGTGCCCGGCGGCTTCTCGCACGTGCTCGTAGTGAAGAACGCCGAGGCTGCCGCGAACCCCGAGGTGCGCGAGACGGCCTACGTCATCGGCGGCTCGGCGACCGTGACCGAGACCAACGACGAGATCGTCATCAAGGGCCCGGCCGGTGTGATCGCCGGCGCTCCCAAGGCGATGGCCTGGGATTCGACCCGGCAGGTCCGTGACCCGCAGACCGCCGCGCTGCGCCGGGAGGATCCCGAGGGCCTCGCCCCACCGCGGGTGGCCGAGCCGTCCACCGCCGAGGCTCCGAGCGAGTTCGCCCGCCGGTCCGACCTGGACGTACGGGTTGCCGGCAAGAGGCTGACGGTGAGCGTCGACGAGGATCTGCTGTCCGCGCAGTCGACGTTCCCTGTCTACATCGACCCGACCTATTCGAAGTACTACGCGAAGTGGATTCCGGTCAACGACTCCCGGCCGGACACCAAGTGGGTCTCCGGCGACGCCTGGCCGCGTGAGGTCATCCGGATCGGGTCCAACTACGACAACTACGGCGACGTGTGGCGCGCGCACATGCAGTTCGACATCAGCGCGCTCAGGGGCAAGCGGGTCATCAATACGCCCAGCGTCGACGCCTACCTGACGCACAGCGCCTGGTGCGCCGGTGAGTCGCTGGCGCTCTGGCAGACCAACGCCATCGACGGCAACACCCCGACCTGGAACGGCATGAAGGGCAAGTGGCTGCACGGCAAGGCGATCCATACCAAGACAGTCAAGGTGAACAGCGGCTGCAGCGGCCAGAAGCCGGCCTGGGTCAAGTTCAACGCGGGCGGTGTGAAGACCCACGTGCAGCGGCATGCCGACGAGAACTACAGCACCATCACGTTCGGCCTGCGGGTGCCCACCGAGAGCGGCGGCCACTGGGTCAAGGCCGAGCGCGGCAAGATCAAGCTGGTCGTCGAGTACCAGTCGAAGCCGACCTCGCCGGTGCCGGTGCGCACCGCGCCGGGCGGTAACTGCGCCGCCTCGCCCGGTCCTTGGATCAACGACAGCACCCCGGCCCTGTACGCCACGGCAACCGACGCCGACAACTCGGTGCGGCTCGTCTTCGACGTGAACGGCCCGACGGCGCCGGCCGACTACACCTCCGCCGCGGTGGCCTCGGGCAAGGAAGCGACCTGGACCACCCCGGTGCTCGCGGACGGCAGCTACAACTGGAGGGTCTACGCCACCGACGGCACGGACAAGACCGGCTGGAGCAAGACCTGCTACTTCCGGCAGGATCACACGCCGCCCACCCTGCCGGTGATCGCCCGCAAGGCCGGCACCCCGACGCCCGAGCTGGGCAAGCCGGTGACCCTCACCTTCTCGTCGACCGACGCGCTCTCCGGCGTCGAGCGCTTCGACTACGGCATCGGCGTCGACGTGAAGTCGTCGAACGTCACGGCGTCGGCCGGCAAGGCGGAGGTCACCTTCACCGCGGACAGCGGGCTGACACAGATCTACGTGTGGGCCCGGGACAACGCCCTCAACTCTTCGTCGCGGGCGATCTACAACATCTTCACCGGGCGGGTCACGCCGGTCGAGCCGATGGCCGTCTGGCGGATGACCAGCAACCTGCGTGACGACTCCGGCACCATCGACGACGAGGGCAACACCAGTGAGGCGTCCACCGCGAAGGACCTGCGGTGGACGGTCTCCGGCACGCCGACGTACTCGGCGGACCGGCTGAACCACGGCAGCACCGCGCTCGACCTGACCGGTACGGGCTGCGCCACCACGATTCCGGTGGTGCGCAGTGACGCGGCGTTCACCGCCACGGCCTGGGTCAAGCTGACCAGCAAGGCGGCCGGGTCGAACCGCACCGTGCTGGCCGTCGCCGGCACCAACGCGCCGGCCTTCGCGCTCTCCTACGACCAGGCCAGTGACCGCTGGCAGACGGCGATCACCAACGCCGACTCGGCTACGGGAACCTCAACGATCGCCCGCGGCACCACCTCCCCGCCGCTCAACGGCTGGCAGCATGTGGCGACCACGGTCGACCCGGTCGGCAAGACGATGCGGCTCTATGTGGACGGCGCAGTACAGGCGACCACCGCGATCGGCGCCCTGCCGTGGCGCGGCACCGCCCGCACCCTGGTCGGCTGCGGCGGTACCGCCGGTGTGATCAATGAGCATCTGATCGGCGCGGTGGACGACGTCGCGATGTGGAGCGGCCTGCTCAGCGACGCGCAGATCGCCGCGGCGCGCGACGAACTGCCGGCCGGTGTCGCTGCGGCCTGGAAGCTACGCGGCACCGGTGACGACGCCAGCAACCACGGCCACACGCTGACCGTGCCCACCCCGGCGACGCCGCCTACGCCCGAGCCAACCCCGGAGCCCGAGGTCACCGACGACCCGGCACCCGATCCGGGCCCGGGCGGTGGCCCGACCCCGCCGCCGGGCGAGGAGCCGACGCCCGAGCCGACCGAGACCGGCGACCCGAACGAGCCGGACCCGACCGGTAGTCCCGAGGTGCCTGAGGAGACCGAGGAGCCGTCGCCGGATCCGTCCGAGGAACCGACCCCCGAGCCGACGCCGGCACCGACGGTTCCCATGGAGTGGACCGACGACGCGTACGGCCGGCCGGGCTCCGCCTGGTACGTCAGCGGTGACCGGTGCGCCACCACGCAGCACAGCGTGATCCGCAGCGACGAGTCGTTCACGCTCGCCGTCTGGGCCCGTCTGGACGACCCGAGCGCGATGAACCAGACGATCATCGGCACCGACGGCAACCGGGTCAGCGGCTTGTTTCTCGGCGCCCGCACGAACGCCGCCGGCGTACCGTTCTGGGCGCTCATGATGAAGGCCTCCGACTCCGAGACCTCGACCTCGGAGTGGGCGGGCGGGAGCACCGACGCGTTCGCCGCGACGGTGGGCAAGTGGACGCACCTGACCGCAACCTACAACGCCACCACCAAGACGATGTCGCTGTTCGTGAACGGCGCGAAGGCGGCGTCCGTGGTGCGGTCGACCGGCGCGAACTGGAACGCGTCCGGTGTGCTCAGCCTCGGCTGCGCCAAGTACGCCGGCGCGCGCAACGACTTTTTCCGAGGCGCGATCACCGATGTGAAAGTGTGGCGCGGCGCGCTCACCGACGCCGCGGCTGCCGCCGTGAAGAACGCCAACCCGCCGGTCAGTGTGCAGGCCTGGTACCCGCTGGAGGGGCCGCGTGCCGAGGAGCCGACCAACCTGGAAGACCGCTCCGGCAACGCCAGGCACCTCTCGATGGCCTCCGGTGAGCCGCACTGGGAGCAGGACCGGTTCGCCAGCCGCAACGGCGCGCTGGGCCTGGCCCTCGACGAGGGCTCGTGCGCCGAGACCAATGCGCCGGTGATTCAGGCGAACGAGTCGTTCTCGGTCGCCGCCTGGGTATCGCTGGACGACCTGACCGGCGACCGCACCGTGCTGTCGCAGTCGGGCAGCGTCAAGCACCGCTTCCTCATCGAGTACGCGGCCGGCGTCGGCCGGTTGCGGGTGGTGATGACCGGCGGTGACTCCGCTGACGCGCCGACCGCGGAGGTGCGCTCGCTGGCCGCCCCGGCGGCTGGCGCATGGACGCACGTGGCGGCGGTCTTCAATGGGCTGACGAACAAGCTCACGTTCTATGTGGACGGCGAGCCGCAGGGTGAGGGCACCACGCTGACCGGCTCGCTGTGGTCTGGATCCTCCCCGCTTCGAGTCGGTTGTCTCGCCCTGACCGGCGGGACCCGCTCCAACTACCTGGGCGGCATCGTCGACGACGTCCGCGTCTGGACCTCGACGGTCGACCCCGACCTCTTCGGCACCTTCGCCCACGCCTGACCGGAGAACGTTCATGACTGAGAAAAAGAAGTTCTTCTCATCAGACCGGCGCGGGTTCGCCCTGGCTGCCTCGGCTTTGATGCTGACCTCTTTCCTGACCTACAACTGGGTCGCCGAGGCGCTGGACGGCGAGCGGGACAGCCAGTCCGTCGCCGCCACCAACTTCGGCACCGTCAAGGTCGACCCGGTCCCGCTGCCCGCCGACGGCGGCGCCTGGAAGGGGCCGGAGAAGGGCCGCTGGCCCGCCGCCGGCTCCACCGAGATCGTCCTGGCCGGCGCCGCCGGCCGCGCGGTCGAGGGCAAGGCTGGCTCGATCACGGTGCGGGTCAAGGCCATACCCGGCAAGAAAGCGCCGGACCGGGTGCGGGTCACGTCCCTGCCCGAGGAGCAGTCCACCAAGCTGGGGTTGAGCGGCCCGGTGCTCGCGGTCGAGGGCGACCAGCCCGGCGACGTGGAGACCGAGGTCGACATCGACAGCTTCAGCCAGATGTACGGCGGCGGCTGGGCGGGCCGACTCAACCTCAGCCGTTTGCCGGCGTGCGCGGCGACGACCCCGCAGAAGGCGGAGTGCCAGGACGCGGTGCCGCTGAAGACGGCGAAGCAGGCGACGACGCTGGCGGCGCCGATGGCGCTGACGGCGGCGGGGCCGACCATGCTCGCCCTTTCCGCGGACACCGAGTCCGGTGAGGGCGACTACAAGGCCAGCGACCTGCAGGCGTCCGGCTCGTGGACGGCCGGCGACAGCTCAGGGGCGTTCAACTACTCGAATGCCATCAAGGTGCCTCCGGCGCCCGGCCCGGTGCCGGACGTCGCGCTGAACTACTCGTCGCAGATGGTCGACGGCCGGATGGCGGGCAACAACAACCAGGCGTCCTGGGCCGGCGACGGCTGGGACTACACCCCCGGCTACATCGAGCGCAGCTACGTCACCTGCCAGGACGACGTGGACAAGGTCGCCGGCAAAGACCCGAACAACAAGGACAAGAAGACTCTCGACCAGTGCTGGAAGGACAAGTCGCCGAACATCACCGTCTCGCTGAGCGGAACGAACACGGCGCTGGTCAAGGACGACGCGACGGGCACTTGGCGGCCCGCCGCGGACGCCAACTGGAAGGTGCAGCTGGAGGGCTCGCCCGCCAAGAAGGGCACCGCGACCACCGAACGGTGGATCATCACGACCCCGGACGGCACCCGTAACTTCTTCGCCGCCGAGGTCGCCACGTCCAACTCGCGGTGGTCGGTGCCGGTCTTCGGCAACCACGACGGCGAGGACTGCCACGCCGACGTGTTCAAGGACTCGTCCTGTCAGCAGGTCTGGCGCTGGCTGCTGGACAAGCAGATCGACGTCCACGGCAACATGACCCGCTACTTCTACAAGAAGGAGACCGGGCACTACGGCGCGGCCGGCGACAAGAGCAACCGCGTCTCGTTCGACCGCGGCGGCAACCTCGAGCGCATCGAGTACGGCCTGCACACGGCGTACCCGGACGTCGCGGCCACCGGCCGGATCATTTTCAGCACAGCGGACCGGTGCTTTGCGACCGAGTGCTACTCCGACGGCAAGCCGGTCACCGCGAACTGGCCCGACGTGCCGTGGGACAAGGAGTGCACCGCCGAGCCGTGCACCGACAAGCTCGCGCCGGTCTTCTACTCCATCAAGCGGCTCACCAAGATCACCACTCAGATCCGCACGAGCGCGACCGGGTTCGACCCGGTCGAGTCATGGACGCTCGACCAGGAGTTCAAGGCGCCCAAGGCGGCGCGCTCCGCGTCGCTGTGGCTCAAGTCGATCACGCACGCCGGGCACGTCGGTGGCACCGTCACCGACCCGCCGGTGGTGTTCACCGGCGTCGAGCTGGCCAACCAGGTCAACGCGATCGCCGGAACAGAGTTCTTCTCCCGCTGGCGGGTCCAGAACATCCGCACCGAGTCCGGCGCGGACATCTTCGTCAGCTACTCGGACGCCGACTGCGACGCGAACGACCTGCCGGCTGTGGAGAACAACAGCCGGCTCTGCTACCCGGTGTACTGGACCCCGGACGGCTACTGGGACCCGACCAGGGATTGGTTCCGCAAGTACGTGGTCAAGGAGGTCACCACGTACGAGAACACCGCCGGCCAGCCGCCGGTGACCACCCGCTACGCGTACTCGAACGAGGGCACCAATACCAACGTGCTCTGGGGCTGGGACGACGGCGAGTTCACCAAGAAGAAGCACCGCACCTACGGTCAGTGGCGGGGCTACTCCCGGGTGACCGCCACGGTCGGCGGCACGCAGGCTCCGCTGGTCACCCGCAAGCAGTTCTTCCGTGGCCTCGACGACCAGCCGCTGCCCGGCGACAAGACCCGCAGCGTGCAGGTCATCGACTCGGCCGGCAACAGCTACACCGACCAGCCCGCGCTCGCCGGCTCTACGCTCGAGGTGGCCTCGCTCGACGGCACCGCGGTCGTCGAATCGTCGATCACGTCGTACTGGGTCAAGCAGACCGCGACCCGCACGCGTACCGGCGGATCGGACCGGGCGTACAAGATCGCCCCGTCGGTGAAGAAGGAGCGCCGCCTGCTCGCACCCGGCACCTGGGAGCAGAGCGAGACCCGGACGACGTACGACGACGAGGGCTACGCCGAGGTCGCGTACGAACTGGGCGACACAAGCAAGACCGGCGACGAGTCGTGCACCCGTAACACGTACGTGCAGAACGACGCCCTCTGGTTGCGCGGGTTGGTGTCGCGGAGCGAGACCGTGTCCAAGGCCTGTGGCGCGACGGTGTCCCGGCCGGCCGACGTCGTCGCCGACGTCAAGACCTACTACGACGGGTCGGACACACATGGCGCGGTGCCCAGCAAGGGCAGGGCGACCCGAGTCGACACGCTCGACGAGTGGATGGACGGCGCGCCGAAGTACACGGTGACCACCCGGGCGGCCTTCGACGCGCTGGGCCGGCCGACCAGCAACACCGACTCGCTCGGCAAGACCAGCAAGACGTACTACACCCCGGCGGGTCCCGGCCCGGTCACCCAGACCCGGACGCGCAACCCACTCGAACACGAGGTGATCACCGACCAGAACCCGGCGTGGGCCACGCCCACCTCGATCCTGGACGCCAACAACAAGCGCACCGACCTGGAGCACGACCCGATGGGCCGGCTGGCGAAGGTCTGGCTGCCCGGTCGAGCCAGGACCGCCACGCCGAACCTGGAGTTCTCCTACCTGGTCCGCAACAACGGGCCGCTGGCGGTGACCACCAAGCGGCTCGGCCCGAACAACAACCAGATCAGCGAGATCGGCCTGTTCGACTCGCTCTACCGGTCGGTGCAGGTCCAGGAGGACGCGCAGAAGGACAAGGACGGCAAGGACGCCCGCCTGGTCACCGGCACCGGCTACAACGACCGCGGCCAGGTCGAGTACAAGTCGGACGGCAACTACGCCCTCGGCAGGCCGGGCACCGGACTGGTGAACATCACACCGGGCGAGGACCGCAGCCGGACCGTGTCGACCTACGACCGGCTGGGGCGCGTCGTGGAGGAGGCGCTCTGGTCGCACAATGTCCGCAAGTGGGGCACCACCACGGCGTACGGCGGAAACTCGGCGGGCTGGCAGGTGGCCGTCACGCCGCCGAAGGGTGGCACCGCGACCGCGACCATCGAGAACGTCGACGGCGACGTCATCGAGGAGCGGGAGTTCCACGGGCCCGAGCCGGAGGGCGCGTTCGACAAGACGTCGTACACATACACGCCGCGCGGCGACGTCGAGACCGTGGTGAAGGGGGCCCTCACCTGGCGGTACGAGTACGACCTGCGCGGTCGTGAGATCAAGACGGTCGACCCGGACAAGGGCACCACGGTGCTCGAGTACAACAACGGCGACGACGTCACCAAGTCGATCGACGCCGAGGGCGACGTGGTCTCGACCACCTACGACGACCTGGGCCGCCAGAAGCAGCGCCTGTTCAACGGCGTCAAGGCGGCGGAGTGGACCTACGACACTGTCGCGAAGGGACACCTCAGCAAGTCGACCTCGATCGTCGGCGGGCACTCCTTCACCAAGGAGATCTTCGAGTACAGCGACGCGTACCAGGTCGTCGACGAAGAGGTCACCATCCCGGCGATGCCGGGGCTGACAGGGCTCGCCGGCACCTACGTCGCGACGTACACGTACACCGCGAACGGCCTGCCGTTGCGTTCCAGCTTGCCGAAGATCGGCCCGATGGAGAAGGAGGGCCTGACCCGCACGTACGACGACCTCGGCAACGTGGTCAAGCTGGCGGGCACCTCCTCGCCGTCCGGCACCACCCGCACGTACGTCGACCGGACCACCTACTCGCCGTACGGCGAGGTGCTCAACCGCTGGCTCGGTACTCCGGTCGGGGACAAGCCGCAGGCGTACCAGAACTACGTCTACGACGACGCCACCCGGCGGCTGTCGGAGTTCCGGTTCGACCGCGACGGCAGCGTGCCGAACGTGGCCGCGGTCACGTACGACTACGACGAGGTCGGAAACGTCCGTTCGGTCGCCAACCGGCCGGTGGACGCGGACAAGAACCCGCGTGCGGGCGAGGAAGACGTCCAGTGCTTCACCTACGACCACCTGCGTCGCCTGACGGAGGCCTGGACGCAGGTGGCCACCGAGTGCGCCGGCCCGACCGCTGCGGGTGGCAAGGCGCCGTACTGGAAGACCTGGGCGTTCGACGAACACGGGTCGCGGACCACCACCAGCGACAAGCTCACCGACAAGAGCTCGATCTACGGGTACGCGGCCGGTGCCCAGCCGCACGGCGTGCGCACCATTACGACCGGTGAGCAGGTCGACCACTACGACTGGGACAAGCGGGGCAACCTGAAGTACCGCAAGGTGGGCGACCGCACCGAGACGTTCCAGTGGAGTCCGCACGGCAAGCTGACCAAGATCAGCGGGCCGGAGGGCGACACCACGATGGTGTACGACGTCGACGGCAACCGCATCGCGCGGATCGACCCGACGGGGGCGGCCACCGCCTTCCTGTTCGGCAACGAGTACACCTCGTCGCCGGCGAACACCAGCGCCACGCGGTACTACGAGCACGCGGGTGACACGATCGCGTCACGGACCGACACCACCAGCCGCAAGGGCGACATCATCTGGCTGGCGTCGGACGCCCAGGACTCCGCGACCTGGGCGGTCAACTCGGTCACCCGGGCCGCGACGATCAAGTACAACGACCCGTACGGCAACCCGCGCGACGGATCGCCGACCCCGCAGTGGCCCTCGGGCCAGCGCGGGTTCGTGGGCGGCATCAACGATCCGACCGGACTGACCCTGCTCGGCGCCCGGTACTACGACCCGAGAACCGGCGCGTTCATCTCGGTCGACCCCGAGATCGACGAGCACGACCCGCAACGGCTTCACCCGTACGCGTACTCGAACAACAACCCGACGACGTTCTCCGACCCGGACGGCCTGTTCTGGGGTGCCATCAAGAATGGCATCCAGAAGACGGCCAGTGCGGTGGCGAACGGCGCCAAGGCGGCCACCAAGGCGGTGGTCGACAACGCCGGCACGATCGCGTCGGTGGCCGGCACCGTGGCGATGGTCGCGGCGGTGTTGCCCCCGCCCGCGCAGGTGGTCGCTGCGGCGGCCGGTGCGGTGGCGGCCGTCGCCGGAGCGATCGACACGGCCAAGTCCTGTGTGGGTGGTGACGTCGGCGGCTGTGCGTCGGGCATCGCCGGCATGGTTCCCGGCGTCCGGCAGGCCAAGAACGCCGCACGAGGTATCGGGTCGTTGAAGAACGCCGCGAAGGGTGTCTTCTCCAAGGGCTGCAACAGCTTCTTGCCCGGCACGCGGGTGCTGATGGCCGACGGCAGCACCAAGCCGATCGAGGACGTCGACCTGGATGATCAGGTCGTCGCGCGGAACCCGGAGACCGGTGAGGACGGCATCCGCCCCGTCACGTCACTGATCACGGGCACCGGTGACAAGCAGCTCGTGAAGATCACCATCGACGCCGACGGCGACGGCGTCGAGGACGGCACCGTGACCGCCACCGACGGCCACCCGATCTGGGTGGAAGACGAGCGGAAGTGGCTGGACGCCGGCGTGCTGAAGGCGGGCATGCAGCTGCTCACGCCGGACGGCGCCCGCGTCACGGTCATCGCGGTGGTCGCCTACGGTGCCGTCGCCACGGTGCACAACCTCGACGTCGACGACATCGACACGTACTACGTCGTCGCCGGTGGCACGCCGGTCCTGGTTCACAACGCGGAAGCCTGCTCGATCCTCGAGCACCGAGCCAAGGAGCTGCACGACCTGCGCCGGGACGGCACGGCGGCTGGCTACTTCCAGTGGAAGCTCGGCACGACGGCGATCGTTCGCAGCAAGAAGGTGCTGCCGGACGGCACGGTCACCTACGTCGACGTGGTCGCGGCCAACGGCAAGGGACTGACGGCGGCGCAGAGGGCGGCGCTGCGCGGCAACGAGGAAGAAGCGGTCAACTTCGACGACCTGCACGCCGAGATGAACGCCCTGAAGCACGCTGTGGACTCGAAGTACGAGCCGCTGCACGGCGCGGCGAGTCGCAACGTCTGTCCCTGGTGTGAAAACTCGATCCGGGATCGCGGCGGCCGACTCACCGGACGCTCGAAGTGGCGGCAGGCGGTTCCCGCGGCGGGCGGCAAGAAGAAATACCCGAAGGGGCAACGCGGCTTCGAGATCTACCGCAACGGCTCACTGTATGGCATCAAGGTGAACGGCGGCACCCTGCTGCTCTGAGCACCGGGCTGCCCGGCGCTTGTGGCGCCGGGCAGCCCGACCCATCGTCGATAGAATGCCGCCGTGATTCGTGAGATGCGCTTCGTCGTGTCGGTGCCGGATGAGGTCTCGGCCCATGCCGTCGCCGAGAAGCTGGCCGAGCGCGGCCACCTGCTGGTCGCGGTACGGGAGGTGCCGACCGACCCGCTGGAGGGTCGCTTCGCCGGCTGGTGGCGAGTTCACTCGCTGGCCGTGGACCCGCCCTATGAGGGTCCGCTGGAGGTCTCACCGGCCGAGAAGAAGGCCGTTGCGGCAATTGCCCGGAAGTACGGCGGGCAGGTCAACTCGGCGTGTGGCCAGTTTCCGGACAAGGCGATCGAGCGCTTCTCCCGGGAGGGCCTCGTGCACGAGCTCGACCGGGCCGAGGCCGACCGGATCCGCGCGGAGCTCGTCGGCGGGCAGGCAGCCGTCGCGCCGTCCTTGCCCGCGCCTCCCGGACTCAAGTGCGGCGGTTTCCGTCGTCCTGCCGCCGATCTTCGCGCGGCCGCCGAGGTGGTGCCCTTCGAGGGCCGCACCTTCGACGGTGTGGGCGACCTGATCGCAGCGATCGCGAGCGACGCGTTCCCGCAGGGCTCGGTGGTGCCCGCCACCCCGGGGGCGGTGCCGCGGCTGGCCGCGCTGGCAGGTGCCGCGGGGGTAAGCGACTTCTACCGGGCGATGACGCTCATGGTGCTGTTCCAGATGAGCACCGCGGGTCGGCGGCGGCTGGCCTACCAAGCGGACGCCCCGGAAGACGGCGGTGCCGAGACGCCCGTGGAGACGGCGACCCGGGCCGCGGTCGCGGCGGTGCTGCCCGGTCTCGCCGTGGGCCGCAGTGAACTGGCCGAGTTCCTGCTCGCCGGGCTGTCCGCGGCCACGCGGGAGGCGGGGGCCGGAATGCCGGCCGGCCTGGAGCGGATCGCGGGGCGGTACGCGGGCACCGCCCGCATCCCGGTGGTGAACCTGATCCGGGCCGTGGCAGACGGCGCCGAAGAGCCCATGCGGACCGCCACCGCAGCGGTGGTGGCGGCCCTGCCCGAGGTGGTCGACGGCCTGCAGAGTACAAAGGCATCGGTCGAGGGGCGGGCACTCGACACGCTCGATACCGTGCTGCAGTGGGAGCTGGACAACGCTCGGCTGTCCAAGCTGGGCACCGTCTTCGGCCCCCGCTGATGACCGCCGGCCCACCGGTGGTGTGAGTTGGTGAACGGCGGTGTGCCAGCAATCCGGGTGGTGCCGGCAATGGGCTGAACCGGCCGGAATCCGCTCAACCGGCCGCCCGCCCGACGAGCGCCAGCGCCCAGCACAGCGCGCCGAAACCGGCCGTGCTCGCCAGCGTCCGGACCAGGTTCCAGGTGACCCAGGCGGACTCGAAGCGCTCGCGCGCCGCACCGGGATCGGCGGAACCAGCCGCCGCGAGCGCGTCGTTCAGCGGCACGTTCACCGCCACGGTGACGACGACCATCACCAGGTAGAGAGCAAGCCCGACGACGATCCACGGCAGCGCCGGCCGGACCACCCCGCGCCACGCCAGCACCGCCGCGAGCGCGGCCAGCACCGGCGTACCCAGGAAGGCCAGCAGGAACCAGCCGTTGACGATGGTGACGTTGATGCGCTGCATCGCGTCCACGAACGTGCGGTCGTCCGCGCCGCGCAGCGCCGGCATCACCGCGTACGCGAACGCGGCGAACAGGCCCGCCATCAGCCCGGCCCCGACTGTGGCGCCGACCAGCGTCAGTTGTTGTACGAGTCGCATGTCCTCATCGAACCGCCGCGCGGTGAGACGGCCCATGGCCAGGACGCGCGATCCTGTGTTCAATCGTCTCCGTGGACGCCGTCTCCGGCCTGCTCGACGGTCCCCGGGCGCGGGGCGCCTTCCTGCTGCGCTCGATCCTCACCCCGCCCTGGTCGATGCTGATCCGGGACGAGGCGCCGCTCACGCTGGTCGCCGTGGTGCGGGGGGACGCCTGGATCGTCCCGGAGGAGGGGGAGGCCGCGCGGCTCGGCGATGGTGACGTGGCGATCGTGCGTGGCCCGGCCCCGTACACGGTGGCGGACGACCCGGCCACGGCGCCGCAGGTGGTAGTGCACCCGGGGCAGCGCTGCACCACGCCGGACGGGCGCGAGCTGTTCGCGATGACGCGGTGGGGCGTACGCACCTGGGGCAACGGACCGGACGGCCGGACCGTGCTGCTCACCGGCACGTACCCGGTGCGGGGCACTGTCGGGCGGCGGCTGCTCGACACGCTGCCGCCGCTGGCGGTGGTCCGCCGTGAGTCCTGGGACTCTCCGCTCGTGCCGTTGCTGGCCGACGAGATCGTCAAGGACGACCCCGGCCAGGATGCGGTGCTGGACCGCCTGCTGGACCTGCTGCTCATCGCCGCACTGCGGGAGTGGTTCGCACGGCCCGGGGCTGCCGCGCCCGGCTGGTACCGGGCGTACGCGGATCCGGTGGTCGGCCGCGCGCTGCGGATGCTGCACCACGACCCGGCCCGGCAGTGGACGGTGGCGTCGCTGGCCGCCGAGGTGGGGCTGTCGCGGGCGGCGCTGGCCCGGCGGTTCACCGCCCTGGTGGGCGAGCCGCCCATGGCGTACCTGACGGGCTGGCGGCTGGCGCTCGCGGCCGACCTGCTCCGCGAGCCCGGCGCCACTGTCGGCGCGGTGGCCCGCCGGGTCGGCTACGGCAGCTCGTTCGCCCTGAGCACCGCGTTCAAACGCCGGTACGGCGTGAGCCCTCGTCGGCACGTCGACGCGGCTAGATTGACCGGATGACTGTCGACCTGTTCGCCGGCGTCCCGATCCATGACATCGCCGTGTCGACGGCCTGGTACGAGCGGCTGCTCGGCGCCCCGCCGCAGTTCCTGCCCAACGACCACGAGGCGGTGTGGGAGCTGGCCGAGCACCGCTACCTCTACATCGAGGTGCGGCCCGGGGACGCCGGTCACGCCATGCAGACTGTCTTCGTCGAGGACTTCGACTCCCGTCTTGCGGCGATCGCCGCCCGAGGGCTGGAGCCGGCTGCGCAGGAGACCTACGACAACGGCGTCCGGAAGGCGATCTTCCACGACCCGGACGGCAACGAGATCGGCTTCGGCGGCGGCCCCGCCTGACCGGGCCGCGGCGATCCGCGGCCCGGTCGGCGACGTCAGCGTGGGCCGCGCGTCTTCGGCAGGTCGAACTGGTCCGCCCGGCGGCAGTCCTTCGGGCCGCCGACCGCCTGCGGGCCGACCTCCTCCAGTGCCTTGCGGGCGCGCTGCCGACCGAGGTTCCAGGCGTACCAGGGGTCGGGCTCGGCGAGGTCGTCGGCTATCCAGCTCAGCGTGCACCGGCGTACCGGGTCGGGAAGCTTGGCCAGCGACGGCGTCGCGTCGGCGGACAGCGCCCGCAGGTACCAGGCGTCGATCTTGCCGGTCTGCTCGTACCGCAGCGTGTTGCGGCGGGCGACGTAGTCCTCCGGGTTGAGCACCGCCAGGCCGAGCAGCATCGTCACGGCCAGCGCGACGGTGGCGCCGGGAATCCACCGGCCCTTGAACCGGACGCCGGCCAGGATGATCATCAGGAAGACCGTGCCGAGCAGCATCTCGAACGCCATCACGAAGATCCGCTCGCCGGTGAAGCTGTAGACCTTCTGGTACGTCCACATGCGGGACAACGCCGACGCCACGATCACCACGCTCAGCGCGCTGATCAGCCCGAGCAGCACACGCAGCAGGACGCGCTCGACCGGCCGCTCCCGGCGCGCCCAGCGGCCCACGCCACCGAGCACCGCCACCGTCAGCAGCGTGACGAAGAGCAACTGCCAGAAGCCGCTGCGCGCGTACTCGGCGTAGCTGAGACCGGCGACCCGCTGCACGTGCTGCTGCCCGCCGAAGAGCACAGTGAACTGCACCACCACGAACCCGGCGAACAGCAGGACGAGCGCGCCGATGGCCGGGGCCCACTCCAGCAGGCCGATCCGCCGCTCGCCGGACCTGTCCACGGTGGACAGGTCGGGCGGCGCGGCGAGCGTGTAGACCGCGGCCACCGCGATAAGCCCGCCCACCACGGCCAGGAACACCCAGCTGAACACCGAACCCATGTCGGTCTCGGGAACGAGCGAGCCGAGCGCCTCGGAGAACGCCGCGTCGGCGGAGGCGAGCAGACTGCCGAAGACCACGAGCACCACGACCGTGGCGACCACCGAGACGGTCACCTTGCTCACCGTCGCCGCCGACGCCGAGGCGGTGACGTGCCGGCGTACCCAGGGCAGGCCGCGTAGCGCCGCGAACGGCGTGGCGACCAGGCCGAACAGGATCGATCGCACCAACCGTCCGCCGACGATCGCGAGGGTGGCGCAGCCCAGCGCGCCGAGCACGCAGAACGTCACGAGCCACCAGGCGTTGCGGAACGCCGGCACGGCCATCAGCGCCAGCGCGGCCGCCGCCCACCCGGCCCGGATGAGCCGGTCGGCGCGCGGCAGGTCAGCGGTCTTCGACCGGATCGCCAGCACCACCGCGACAGTGAGCGTGAGCCACCCCAGGAACCAGCCGACGCCGACCCGGCCCAGCGGCACGAAGACCGCGCCGCCGACCGCGCCGGCCAGCACCGCGAGCGGCACGGCCCGGCCGGTCGCCGCCTTCGGGCCGGGCCACCGCGCGCCGAGGAACGAGGTCCGCGGCGTCGGCGGTCGCGGCGTCCAGACCGGCGCCTGCGGATGGCCGGTCCACCCCACACCGGGGTACGGCGGCGCGCCCACCGGCCGACCGGGAGGCTGCGGCATCCCCGGAGCGTGCGGTGTGACCGGCGCGGGCGACGCGCCGGGGATCAGCGCGGGCGACGCGCCGGGGATCGGCGGCGTGCTCGGGGTCCCGGGCCGGCCGGAAGCGTGCGGCGTGCCGGGCGCGCCGGAACCGGCCTGCGGGTGCGCACCCGGTGCGCCCGAACTGGCCAGTGTGCCGGAGCCGGCTTGCGGGTTCGGCGCATCCGACGGGGACGAACCCGGGGTGGCAGGCGAACCGGTGGCCGGAGCCGTCGTGCCGGCGCCCGAGGAGGACGGACCCGCCGATGCGGCGTCCTCGGCAGCCGAAGGGGTTCCGTCGGCTCGGGTGGCGGCAGGCCGGGCCGCCGGAGCGGTGTCCGGCGTGGCGGCGACGGGCTCCGCCGGACGGTCGGCCGGTGCGGTGGCGGGCTCCCCATGATCAGCCGCCCCCGTCGAACCGTCCCCGGCCGGGGACACGCCCGCGCCCGCGGAAGTCGGCGGCGTCTTGGCGACGTCGCCGGTGGTGGGGGAGAGGGCGGCATCCTCCACCGGGGAGCGTTCGACGGCCGGTGCTGTCGCCTGGGCAGGCACCGCGCTCGGCTGGCCGGCCGCCGGCACCAGCGGGAGGAACAGCGCGTACCCCTGGGTGCCGGGCGGGACGGTGACCGGAATCGCCCAGCCGGGCTGCCCCTCCGCGCCGGGCCACGGCACCGGTGGGGGCGCGCCCTCCATGCTGGGCATCACCAGCAGATAGGGCTGGGAAGGTGGGACGTCGCCCGCGGGAGGCCCGTTCGCCGGGGCGGCGCGGGAGGGCTCGGGGGACGGTTCCGGCTCGGGCAAGGGACGCTCCTCGATCACAGGGTTTCGTCACTCTAGGTCCACCCACATGCGCCCCGCCGCCCCGTCTGTCCGTTCGGTCACGTCGGCCCGGCCGATCGGCGCGGATCGAACCTTTGACGTCTCGCGGCCGTACCAGTGCGCGGGAGGTCGATCACATGGCCGCACGCCGCGCGCTCGCCGCGCTCGCCGCCGTCGCCGTGACGGTGCCGCTCGCCGCCACGCCGGCCGGCGCGCACGGTGCGCCGACCAGCCCGCTGAGCCGGGCCGCCGCGTGCGGGCCGGAGGGCGGTGGCCGGGCGCGGACGCCCGCGTGCCGGGCCGCGATCGCCGCCGGAGCGGCGGTACGCGAGTGGGACAACATCCGGGTCGCCCGCGTCGACGGGCGGGACCGGGAACGCATCCCGGACGGGGAACTGTGCAGCGGCGGGCTGTCCGCGTACCGGGGGCTGGATCTGCCGCGCGCGGACTGGCCGGCCACCACGCTCACCGCCGGCGCCCGGCACACGTTCCGCTACCGCACCACCATCCCGCACCAGGGCACGTTCCGGTTCTACGTCACCACCGGCTCGTACTCGCCGCAGCGGCGGCTGACCTGGGCGGACCTGGAGAAGAAGCCGTTCCTTCAGGTCACCGACCCGCCGATCCGCTCCGGCGCGTACGAGATGCGGGGGCGGCTGCCGGCCGACCGGACCGGCCGGCACATCGTCTACGTCATCTGGCAGAACTCGGACACCCAGGACACCTACTACTCCTGTTCGGACGTGATCTTCCGGGCGGCACGCGGTGAGCCGGACGCGACACCGGCAGCGCCGGAGGCGAGCGCGTCGCCTCCGCGTACCCTCGCCGGGGCGGCGACCGACGACGAGCCGGCGGTGCCGGTGGCGACGGTGACCGACGGCGGACCGCTGTCCCGGCCGCTCGTGCTCGGCGCGGCGGCGCTCGTCGTCGCGCTGCTCGCCGCGGCAGTGGTCGGACGGCGGCTGAGCCGGGCCGGCGGCCCTCCGCCCGGACGGCCGTGCGGTGTCCGCAACCACCGCGCCGGGCGGCGCCGCGTCTGGTGAGTCAGCCGAGCAGGACCTCGATCTCGGCCAGGTCGTCACCGGCGAGGTCGAGGTTGTCCAGCGCGGCCACGTTGCCCTCCAGCTGCGCCACGCTGCTCGCGCCGGTGATGAGGCTGGTCATGCGCGGGTCGCGCAGCGCCCAGGCGAGGGCGAGCTGGGCGAGCGTCTGACCGCGCCGCTCGGCCACCGCGGCGAGCCCCCGGACCGTCGCCATCGTCTCCTCGTCGAGGTCGGCCTCGTTGAGGAAGACGCTCGTGCGTACCCGGGAGTCGGCCGGGATGCCGGTGAGGTAACGGTCGGTGAGCAGGCCCTGGGCGAGCGGGCTGTACGCGATGCAGCCGGCGCCGACGCCCTCCAGCGTGTCCAGCAGGCCGTCGCTCTCCGTCCAGCGGTTCATCATCGAGTACGACGGCTGGTTGATCAGCAGCGGCGTGCCCAGGTCACGCAGGATCTCGGCGGCGCGCTCGGTCTGCTCCGAGTCGTAGTTGGAGATGCCCACGTAGAGCGCCTTGCCGGAGCGGACGATCGCGTCGAGCGCGCCCATCGTCTCCTCCAGCGGGGTCTCCGGGTCGAAGCGGTGCGAGTAGAAGATGTCGACGTAGTCCAGCCCGAGGCGGCGCAGCGACTGGTCCAGCGACGAGATCAGGTACTTGCGCGAGCCCCACTCGCCGTACGGGCCGGGCCACATCAGGTACCCGGCCTTGCTGGAGATCACCAGCTCGTCCCGGTACGGCTTCAGGTCGCCTGCGAGCAGCCGGCCGAAGTTCTCCTCCGCCGAACCGGGCGGCGGGCCGTAGTTGTTGGCCAGGTCGAAGTGGGTGATGCCGAGGTCGAAGGCGCGGCGGACGATGTCGCGCTGCCGCTCGAAGGGCCGGTCCGGTCCGAAGTTGTGCCACAGGCCGAGGGAGATGACGGGGAGCTTCAGCCCGCTCCGGCCGCTGCGCCGGTAGATCATCTCGTGGTAACGGTCGTCGCTGGCGAGGTATGTCACGGGGCCATTCTGTCCGCAGCGGAGTGCTGTCGCAGCGGCGCGGGTACGTTCGGCCACATGCGTTACGTGCAGCTCGACACCCCCAAGCCCATCTCCAAGATCGGCCTCGGCACCTGGCAGTTCGGCTCCAAGGAGTGGGGCTACGGCCCCGACTACGAGCGCCGTGCCGCCGAGATCGTCCGGCGGGCGCTCGACCTGGGCGTCACCCTGTTCGACACCGCCGAGCTGTACGGCTTCGGCCGCAGCGAGCGCATCCTCGGCGCGGCGCTGGGCGACGACCGGAGCAAGGTCGTCGTCGCCAGCAAGATCTTCCCGCTGCTGCCGGTCGCCCCCGTCGTGCAGCAACGCGCCGTCGCTTCCGCCGCCCGGCTCGGCGTCGACGGCATCGACCTCTACCAGGTGCACCAGGCCAACCCGGTGGTCGCCGACACCACCACCATGCGCGGCATGCGCTCGCTGCAGGACGTCGGACTGGTCGGCGAGGTCGGCGTCAGCAACTACGGCCTGCGCCGGTGGCGGTTCGCCGAGGCCGCGCTGGGCCGCCGGGTGCTGAGCAACCAGGTCCGCTACAGCATGATCGACCGCGGCCCCGAGGAAGACCTCATCCCGTACGCGGAGCAGGCCGGCCGGATCGTCATCGCGTACTCGCCGCTGGCGCAGGGTTTCCTCTCCGGCCGCTACGACGCCACGAACCCGCCCGCCGGGGCGGTACGCCGGGCCAACCCGTACTTCCTGCCGGAGAACCTGGAACGCGGCACCGCGCTGATCGCCACGCTGCGCGAGGTCGCCGACGCGCACGACGCCACGCCGAGCCAGATCGCGCTCGCGTACGTGCTGCGGCACCCGAACGTGGTGGCCATCCCCGGCGCGTCCGGGGTCGAGCAGATGGAACGCAACGCGGCCGCCGCCGAGATCGACCTGACCGACGACGAGTACGCCGCGCTGGTCGCCGCCGCGCGCGCGTTCCGCCCGGTCACCGGCCTGGCCGCGGTGCCCCGGATGGTCCGCGCCCGCCTCGGGAGGTGAGCGGCGCTCCGGCGGCGTCAGTGGCGACGGGCGCCGCCGGTCACCGGAGCGCGCTAGCGTGGATCGGGTGACCGCTCCCAACCAGGTTCCCCCGGTCCCGCCCGCCGAGCTGCCGAGCACGCTCGGCGCGTTGCGCGCGGCCGGCCACCAGTACCGCACGGTCAAGCAGGAACTCCGAGACAACCTCCTCGCCCGGATGGGCTCCGGCGAGGACCGCTTCCCCGGCATCGTGGGCTACGAGGACACGGTGCTGCCCGAGGTCGAGCGCGCGCTGCTCGCCGGGCACGACATGGTGCTGCTCGGCGAACGCGGGCAGGGCAAGACCCGGCTGATCCGCTCGCTCGGCGCGCTGCTGGACGAGTGGACCCCGGTGATTCCCGGCTCGGTGCTCAACGAGCACCCGATGCACCCGATCACCCCCGCCTCCCGGGTACTGGTCGACTCGGCCGGCGACGACCTGCCGATCGGCTGGCTGCACCGCTCGGTGCGGTACGGCGAGAAGCTCGCCACGCCGGACACCAGCGTCGGCGACCTGATCGGCGACGTCGACCCGATCCGCCTCGCCCAGGGGCGCACGCTCGGCGACCCGGAGACCATCCACTTCGGGCTCGTACCGCGTACCAACCGGGGCGTCTTCGCCGTCAACGAGCTGCCCGACCTGGCCGAACGCATCCAGGTGGCGCTGCTCAACGTGCTGGAGGAGCGCGACATCCAGGTCCGTGGCTACCAGCTGCGGTTGCCGCTGGACCTGCTGCTGGTGGCTAGCGCCAACCCGGAGGACTACACCAACCGGGGCCGGATCATCACGCCGCTCAAGGACCGGTTCGGCGCGGAGATCCGTACCCACTACCCCCTCGACCTCGACCTGGAGCTGTCGCTGATCCGGCAGGAGGCCGACCTGGTCGCCGTCGTGCCGGAACACGTGCTGGAGGTGCTGGCCCGGTTCGCCCGCGACGTGCGGGAGTCCCCGTCGGTGGACCCGCGCTCCGGTGTGTCCGCCCGGTTCGCCATCGCCGCCGCGGAGACGGTGGCCGCCGCCGCGTTGCGTCGTTCCGGTCTGCTGGCCGGTGCCTCTGCTGCCTCGGGTGGCGGGGCCGGGTCGGCGTCCCGGCCGGAGGCGCCGGTGGCCCGGATCGGCGACACCGTGTCGGTCACCTCCACACTGCGCGGCAAGGTCGAGTTCGAGAGCGGCGAGGAGGGACGCGAGATCGAGGTGCTCGCGCACCTGCTGCGTACCGCCACCGCCGAGACGTTCCGCGCCCGCCTGGCCGGGCTCGACCTGTCCGGCTTCACCGCGATCGTCGCCGAGGGCGGCGCCGTGGAGACCGGGGAACTGGTCTCCTCGGCCGAGCTGCTGCGCCAGGTCGGCACCGTACCGGGGCTGGCCAAGGTGCTCGACCGGCTCGGGCTCGGCGACGCGCCCAGCCCGGAGGAGGCCGCCGCCGGCATCGAGTTCGTGCTGGAAGGGCTGCACCTGACCCGCCGGCTCGGCAAGGACGTCACCGACTCCGGGCGCACCGTCTACGGGGACCGGGACTGACAATGGCCGGCGGCAACCGCTTCCGGTACGGGCAGTGGCGCGGCGGACCCGATCCGCTCGCCCCGCCGTACGACGTGCGCGCCGCGGTGGACGCGGTCGGCTCGGACGTGCTCGCCGGCGGCAGCCTGCGCGAGTCGCTGCGTGAGCTGCTGCGGCGCGGCCCGCAGGGGCGGGGCGGCCTGGACGACCTGGCCGCCCGCGCCCGCCGCCTGCGCCGGGAGGCGCTGCGCCGCGGCGACCTGGACGGCGCTGTAACCCGGGCCCGCGCGCTGCTCGACCAGGCGCTCGCCGCCGAACGCGACGAGCTGCGCGGCCGCGACGGCGACGACGCCCGGTTCGCCGAGGCCGTGCTCGACAACCTGCCCCGCTCCACCGCCCGCGCGGTGTCGGAGCTTTCCGGGTACGACTGGGCCAGCGCCGAGGCCCGGCAGACCTACCAGCGCATCCTCGACGGGTTGCGTGGCGACGTGCTGGAGCAGCGCTTCGCCGGGCTGCGCGACGCGGCGCGGGCCGCCGCCGACCCGGCCGCCCAGCGGCAGCTCGCCGAGATGATGCGCGACCTCAACGACCTGCTCGCCCGGCACGCCCGCTCGGAGGACACCACCGACGCGTTCGCCGAGTTCATGGGGCGGCACGGGGAGTTCTTCCCGGAACGGCCCAGGAACGTCGACGAGCTGATCGACGTGCTGGCCCGGCGGGCGGCTGCAGGTGAGCGGCTGATGCGGTCGCTGTCCGACCGGCAGCGCGAGGAACTGGCCGGACTGATGCGCCAGTCGCTCGGCGACCGGCTCGCCGGTGAGCTGTCCCAGCTCGACGCGCACCTGCGGTCGCTGCGGCCGGACCTGAACTGGCAGCGGGGCGAGCGCGTACGCGGCGACCAGCCGCTCGGCTACGGCGAGGCCACCGGCGCGCTCGACGAGATCGCCGAACTCGACGAGCTGCTGGACTCCCTCGACCAGGACCAGCCCGGCGCCACGCTCGACGACGTCGACGTGGAGGCGGTCGCCCGCACGCTGGGCCGTGACGCCGCCGACGACGTACGCCGGTTGCAGGAACTGGAACGCGAGCTGCGCCGCCAGGGCTGGGTCACCCGCGACGCGGACGGGCTGACGCTCAGCCCGAAGGCGCTGCGCCGGCTCGCGAGCACCGCGCTGCGGCGCGTCTTCTCCGACCTGACCGCCGGCCCGCGCGGCCAGCACGACCTGCGCACCGCGGGCGCGGCCGGCGAGGTGAGCGGGGCGTCCCGCCCCTGGGAGTACGGCGACGAGCAGCCGCTGGACGTGGTGCGCACACTCACCCGCGCGGTACGCCGGGCCGGCCCCGGAGTGCCGGTGCCGCTCGCGGTCGAGGACTTCGAGGTGGTGGAGACCGAACGGCGGGCGTCGGCGGCTGTCGTGCTCTGCGTCGACCTGTCGTACTCGATGATCTCGCAGGGGCGCTGGGGCCCGATGAAACAGACCGCGCTGGCCCTGTCGCACCTGATGGCCACCCGGTTCCCGCAGGACGCGTTGCAGATCGTCGGCTTCGGCCGGGAGGCGATGCCGCTGACCCAGCAGGAACTGGCGGCGGTGGAGCCGGACATGCAGCAGGGAACCAACCTCCAGCACGCGCTGCGGCTCGCCGGCCGGCACCTGCGCCGCCACCCGGGCGCCGAGCCGGTGGTGCTCGTGGTCACCGACGGCGAGCCCACAGCCCACCTGGACCCGGAGGACGGCGAGGCGTACTTCCACTGGCCGCCGCTGCCGGAGACCATCTCGGCGACGATCCGGGAGGTGGACCGGCTGACCCGGTCCGGCGCCACGCTCAACCTGTTCATGCTGGGCGACGACCCGGGGCTGCGCCGGTTCGTGGACGCGGTGGCGCGGCGCTCTGGTGGCCGGATGTTCACGCCCGACCTGGACGACCTGGGCGAGTACGTGGTGTCCGACTACCTACGAGCCCGCCACGGCCGCCGCTGACCCCGCGCTCCCTCATCCTCCCGCCCCCCGTCCCCGCGCTCCCGCAGTTCTCCCATGTTCTCGTCGACCTTGGAGTTGTGGCGCCCAGGATGCCCGGCTTGACACCTTTCGCGAGGCACCACAACTCCAAGATCCCCGACCCCCGGGGCCCGTCGGGCTAGCTCGCGGCGCCCCGGATCCGCCCAGACCCCTGAGTGTGCGCGATCTTGCACTTTGGCGCCCCGCGAGCCGGACAAATCGGGTGCTCGGAGGGCGCGAACTGCAAGATCGCGGGGCCGGTCGCGGCCGCTTCGCTCCCGTCCAGCGCACCGCCCTGCCCGCTCGCGTCGATCATGAACTTGGCGGCACTTGGTGTCCGTTATGTCGCCGCTAACCTCATGATCAACGCTATGGCGGGTGCCCGGGGAGGCTTTTGTGGGGGTGATCAAGGGGTTTGTGTCCTCGTGGCGCCGGAAATGGCCGCAAACTCCTTGATCGCCGGGGTGCAGAGTGAGGTGTCCGGATGGGCTGGGCGAGTCTGGTCGGTGGTGTGCGGGTTGTCGGGTTTGGGGGTGGTGGGCGGCACTCTGGTGGCGGAATCGTGGGCGGGCCGGTGGCGTTGTAACCGGGTGAACGACCGAGCAAGGCCGCGCCCCCGAGCGCGTCGGCTGTGGGGACAGACCTCAGGCCGTTGAGTACGTGCGGCGGCGTGAGCCGCGGGGAATCATCCCGCTCGGCTGGTCGTTGAACACGGTTCCGACGACGTGAGCCCCGCGCCGCACCCCCGACAGCGTGAGCTGGCCCGGGAATGATGCCGGGCCGACAGTCGTTGGACATCCTTCCGGCGCCGCGTAGAGGCCCCCGCCCCGCGAGCAGCCGGGATCCCCCTTGAGACTTTCTTGAGCGCCTGACGGTGCCCACGCACCCCCGGTCCCCCCGGGGGGTGTGTCGACCCCCGAATGGAGCCCCCATCATGAACACGATTCTGCGTAAGAGCGTTCTGGGTATTGCTGGTCTGGCTTTCACCGGTGGCGTGTTCGCCGGCCCGGTCGCCGCCCACGCGGCCGACACCGCCCACGCGGTCAAGCCGGTCACCGCCACCGTGCAGTCCGACAAGCTGATCCCGCACGGCGTGCAGGGCGCCCAGTCCCGCATCGACCTCAATGACGAGCAGACCAGGAACGTGAAGGCGATCATCGCGGCGACGAAGAAGGCCGGCATGGACGAGCGTGCCGCGGTCGTGTCGATCGCGACCGCCCTGCAGGAGTCGAAGCTGGAGAACCTCGGCCACCTCGGTGACCGTAACGACCACGACTCGCAGGGCCTGTTCCAGCAGCGCCCCTCCTCCGGTTGGGGCACGGTCGAGCAGATCACCGACCCCGAGTACTCCACGACCGCGTTCCTGAAGGGTCTGAAGCAGGTCGACGGCTGGCAGGACATGCCGCTGACCAAGGCCGCCCAGACCGTCCAGGTCAGTGCTTACCCGGACCACTACGCCCAGTGGGAGCAGCAGGCCGCCGACCTCGTCGCCCAGCACTGGAACAAGTAAGACAAAACGTGAAGGCCGGCACCCCGAACCAACGGGGTGCCGGCCTTCACGCCTGTCCGGACCCGTCCGGGTGAACCGGGCGCGGTAGCCGGGGTGGGCGCGGCAGCGGCGGGGGTTGGATGCGGGACATGGACGAGGTGGACGTCGCGGCACTGCGGCAGGCGTATGACGAACTGTTCGCGGAGATCGACGCGGGCGGGTTCGGGCCGCCGCCGGAGGGGCAACTCAGCGCCGAGCAGATCGTCGCGCACCTCGCCGCCAACGACGAGCTGATGAGCGAGGCGACCGAGGCGGTGCTGGCCGGTTCGCCGTTCGCCTACTACGACCTGGACACCATTCACCGGCCGCAGCTGGACGCGCTGGTGTCCGAGTGCGGCGGGCTGGACGGCCTGGCGGTGCTGTTCCGGGCCACCAGCCAGAAGCTGTGCGCGCTGGCCGAACGGCTCGGCCCGGCGGCGGAGACACCTGTGGACACGGTGCTACGCGAGGGCTTCGACCTGGACGTGGACGAGTCGCTGCCCTGGGGCAGGGCGCTGGACCTGCACATCCGCGTGCACCTGCCGCTGCACCTGACCCAGCTCCGCGCCCTGCGCCGCCAGCCCCACCTCGCCTGACCGCGGGACCGCCCGCCGCCGATCCGCCCCGCCGCCGATCATGGAGTTGTGGCGGTGGACAACTCCGGCACGTCCGGCCTTCCAGGCGCCACAACTCCAAGATCGACGGGAGCGGGGCGCGGGGAACGCGGGGACGTCGCGGGGGACGCCGCGGGGGAAGGGTGGCGGAACGTGCGGCGGTAGGCGGTGGGGGCCACGCCGACCCGGGCATGGAAGTGCTGGCGGAGCGCGGCTGTGGTGCCGAAACCCGCGTCCTGGGCGATGCGGTCGACGCTCAGGTCAGTGGTCTCCAGCAGCACCCGGGCGTGCTCGGTGCGCTGCTGGAGCAGCCACTGCGCCGGGCTGAGCCCGGTCTCGGAGCGGAAGTGCCGGGTGAACGTGCGGACGCTCATCCGCGCGTGCGCGGCCATCTCGCGCAGCGCCACCGGCTCGTGCAGGCGCTGCCGGGCCCACTCGCGGGTGGCGGCGGTGCCGTGGTCGGTGCCCCGGGGCACCGGCCGTTCGATGTACTGGGCCTGCCCGCCGTCCCGCCACGGCGGCACCACGCAGCGCCGGGCCGCCCGGTTGGCCGCCGCGCTGCCGTGGTCGGTGCGGACGACGTGCAGGCACAGGTCGATGCCGGCGGCCACCCCGGCCGAGGTGAACACGCGCCCGTCGTCGACGAAGAGCACGTCGGGGTCGAGGCGTACGCCGGGGTGCAGGCGACGGAAGCGTGGGGCGTACGCCCAGTGGGTGGTGGCCGGGCGGCCGTCGAGCAGACCGGCGGCGGCCAGCACGAACGCGCCGGTGCAGATGGACATGACGCGCGCTCCCCGGGTGTACGCGGCGCGCAGCGCGTCGGCCACCTCGGCGGCCACCGTGCCGTCGAGCAGCGGCGGACCGGCGTGGATGCCGGGGACGATCACGGTGTCGGCGGTGTCGAGGAGTTCCAGACCGTGGTCGGGGAGCACCTGGAAGCCGGCGCTGCTGCGTACCGGCTGCCCGCCGGGGGTGCACGTGGCGACGAGGTACAGGGGGACGCCGCCGTCGGTGCGGGCGGCGCCGAAGACCTGGGCGGGGGTGCCGAGGTCGAGTGCCACCACGCCGTCGAGGGCGAGGACTGCGACCCGGTGCGGTACGGACATGGCCCGATTATTGCGCATGATGGCTTTCCGGCCACTCGTCGGCGAGGCCACCCCGGTCCGAGACTCGGCTGGTGAACCGATCCCGCCTGCACCCGGCCTGGCTCGTCGCCGCCGTCGCCTTCGTCGCGCTCGTCGGCGCGGCCGGTTTCCGGGCCACACCCGGCGTGCTACTGCACCCGCTGCACGCCGAGTTCGGCTGGCCGCTGGCGACCATCTCCGCCGCCGTCTCGGTCAACCTGCTGCTGTACGGGCTCACCGCGCCGTTCGCCGCCGCGCTGATGGACCGGTTCGGCATCCGCCGGGTGGTGGCCGGCGCGCTGGTGCTGGTGGCCGCCGGAAGTGGCCTGACCGTGGCGATGACCGAGAGCTGGCAGCTCATCCTGTGCTGGGGCGTCCTCGTCGGGCTGGGCACCGGCTCGATGGCCCTGGCGTTCGTGGCGACGGTGACCGGGCGCTGGTTCGTCAAGCGCCGGGGCCTGGTGACGGGTGTGCTCACCGCGGGTGGGGCGGCCGGGCAGCTGGTCTTCCTCCCGCTGTTGGCGGTGCTGGTGCGCGACCACGGCTGGCGCACGGCGGCACTCGTCGTGGCCGGGGCCGCGCTGGCGGTCGTACCCCTTGTGGTGTGGTTGTTGCGCGAGCACCCGGCGGATCTGGGGCGGCCCGCCTACGGCGCGACGGAGGTCGTGCCGCCGGCCCGGCCGGAGGGCGGCGCGGCGGCCCGGGCGGTCGGCGCGCTCGCCGCCGCCGCGCGGACGCGGCCGTTCTGGCTGCTCGCCGGCGGTTTCGCGATCTGCGGCGCGACCACGAACGGCCTGGTGGGTACGCACTTCGTGCCGGCCGCGCACGACCACGGCATGCCGGAGACCACAGCGGCCGGGCTGCTCGCCCTGGTCGGGCTCTTCGACATCGCCGGTTCGATCGCCTCCGGCTGGCTCACCGACCGGGTCGACGCGCGGCTGCTGCTCGGCGCCTACTACGCGTTGCGCGGGGCGTCGCTGCTGGTGCTGCCGAGCCTGTTCGCCGGGTCGGCCCGGCCGAGCATGCTGGTCTTCATCGTCTTCTACGGGCTGGACTGGGTGGCCACGGTGCCGCCCACTGTGGCGCTGTGCCGGGAGTGGTTCGGCGCGTCCGGGGCGGTGGTGTTCGGCTGGGTGTTCGCCGCGCACCAGTTCGGGGCCGCGCTCGCAGCCACCGGCGCGGGCCTGGTCCGGGATCGGCTCGGCGACTACGCGATGGCCTGGTACGTGGCGGGCGCGCTGTCGGTCGGCGCGGCCGGGCTGTCGCTGCTGCTGCGCCGCCGTCCCGCCGACGAACCGGCGTTCGCGCTCCCGGTGGTCGCGGGCCGGCGGGCCTGGAGCTATCGGGGTTGACGCCCGCGCTCCCGGTCAGCCGACCGCCCACTGCTGCTCCGGAGCGCCGCTGCACGGCGCCTGCTCCAGCTCACGGCCGGGCTCGGTGCCCGCGTCGTCGACCTGCGCGCACTTGCCGCTGTGCACGGCGACCAGCAGCGCCACGCCGTCGCCGGCCTGCTGGAACCGCCACTGCTGGTTGGCCTGCCCGTTGCAGGACCACTGCTGCACGTCCGTGCCGTCGTCGGTCTTCGCCTCGCTGACGTCCAGGCACTTGCTGCTCGCGGCGTTGACCAGCAGGTAGGTGTCGTTCGTGACCGGCGTGACCACCCACTGCTGCTCGGGCCCGCCGGTGCAGTCGGCGAGCGCTGCCTGCGCGCCCTCGGCCTCGTCGCCGGTCACGCCGAGGCAGCGCCCGGACGGCACGCCCCGGAGCACCTTCGGCGTGGCCACCGGCGCGGCCGGGGTGGTCGGCGCCGCGCTCGGCGAGGGCGACGGCGTGGGCTCCGCCGACGGTTCCGCGCTCGGCTCGCTCGCCGTCGCGGTCGGCACTGCCGCCGCCGGCACCACCGGCCGCTCGTTGCCACCGCCGAGCACGCCGGTGGCGAAGAAGGCCCCGAGGAGTACGCCGGTCACGCCGACGCCCAGCGCGATCCGCATCAGCGGGTCCTGCGGCAGCCGGAGACCACGGGCGCCACGGGCGCGGCGGGCCCCGTAGACGGTGCCGGACGGGTCGGAGTGCGGGTCGGCCATGGGAGCATGGTGACCCACCGGGGCCGCCGGGTGCCAGTCACCCCGGCGGCACGGTGACTCAGTCGACGACCCGGACGTCCTTCCAGAACGCCACCCGGTCGCGGACCATCTCCGCCTCCGGCTTCGGGTCGCTGTAGTACCAGACGGCGTCCGGGCTGGTCACGCCGCCGTGTTCGAGCGTGTAGTAGGAGGCGGTGCCCTTCCACGGGCAGACCGTGTGGGTGTCGGAGGGGCGGATCAGGTCCTCGCGCAGGGCCGTACGGGGGAAGTAGTGGTTGCCCTCGACCAGCACCGTGTCGTCGCTCTCGGCGACGACGAGGTCGTTCCAGACGGCTTTCGGCATGTCCTCCACGCTATGCCGCCGGCCCTCCACCGGCCACCGCTCAGCGCGTCGGCTCCTCGTCTGTCACGTCGGCCACAGTCGCGCCGAGCGCGGCCAGCGCGGTGTCCGCGTCGACGGCGACGGCGAGGCCGTGCTCGCCCGCGCCGAGCGTGATCTCCCGGCCGCGCAGCCGCTCGTCGGCGACCACCGGCCAGGCGGTGGTGGAGCCGAACGGCGTGATGGTGCCGCGCGCGTACCCGGTGGCGGCCTTCGCCGCCTCGGCGTCCGGCATCGACAGCCGGCTGACACCGAGCAGGGCGCGCAGCTTCGGCCAGGAGATCACCCGGCCGCCGGGGGTCAGCACGAACAGCAGGTCGCCCTCGCCGCGGCGGACCACGATCGTCTTGACCACGTCCGGCACCTCGACGCCGCGCGCCGCGGCCGCCTCGGCGAGGCTCGCCACCGGGCCGTGCCGGATGACCCGGTACGGCAGGCCGGTGTGGTCGAGAGCGGTCAGCGCGGGATTCGCCATGGCGGTCACGGTAACGCGCGCGCCGACCGTGAGTCGGCGAGGCCATCGTGGACGTCCCCCGAATTGTCGTACCCGCGCGTAAGGTGATCTCATGCACGCTGTCCGTGATCATGAACGGGCGGTGGACACGCTGCGGCGCTCCTACGCCGCGGTGCCCGCCGGGGAACCCGTACGGCTGGCCAAGCAGACCTCGAACCTCTTCCGGCCACGTTCCGCTCCACGTACGCCGGGTCTGGACGTGAGCGGCCTGACCGGGGTGCTCGCCGTCGACCCGGCGGCCCGCACCGCCGACGTGCAGGGCATGTGCACCTACGAGGATCTGGTCGACGCGACGCTGCCGCACGGCCTGATGCCGCTTGTCGTGCCGCAGTTGCGCACGATCACGCTGGGCGGCGCGGTGACCGGGCTGGGCATCGAGTCCACCTCCTTCCGCAACGGCCTGCCGCACGAGTCGGTGCTGGAGATGGATGTGCTCACCGGCTCGGGAGAGGTCGTCACGACCCGGCCCCGGGGCGAGCACGCCGAGCTGCACCGGGCCTTCCCCAACTCGCTGGGCAGCCTCGGCTACGCCACCCGGCTGCGCATCGAGCTGCAACCGGTACGCCGTCACATGGCGCTGCGCAACATCCGGTTCACCCGGCTCGAGGAACTGGTCGACGCGGTCGGCGAGGTGGTGGCCAAGGGCGCCTGGGGCGGCGAGCCGGTCGACGCCATGGACGGGGTGATGTTCAGCCCCGGCGAGGCGTACCTCGTGCTCGGCACGTTCACCGACGAGGCCGAGGACGGTCCGTCCGACTACACCGGCCAGGAGATCTACTACCGCTCGTTGCGCCGGCGCACCCGGGACACGCTCACCGCGTACGACTATCTCTGGCGCTGGGACACCGACTGGTTCTGGTGTTCGGCGGCGTTCGGGGTGCAGCACCCGGTGGTGCGGCGGCTGTGGCCGCGGCGCTACCGGCGCAGCGACGTCTACCACCGGATCGTGCGGCTGGAGCACCGGCACCAGGTGGCCGCGCGCGTCGACAGGTGGCGGGGCCGCCCGGCCCGCGAGCGGGTGGTGCAGGACGTGGAGGTCCCGCTGGACCGCACGCCCGAGTTCCTGCGCTGGTTCGCGGCGAACGTGGGCATGACGCCGGTGTGGCTGTGCCCGCTGCGGCTGCGCGAGCCCGCCGGCCCCGGGTCGGCGAAGGCGTGGCCGCTATATCCGCTCCGACCGGGCGAAACGTATGTGAACATCGGCTTCTGGGGAAGCGTGCCCATCGCGGCGGGCGCCGCCGACGGGGACGTCAACCGCCAGATCGAGCGCATGGTGTCGGAGGTGGGCGGTCACAAGTCGCTCTACTCCGACGCGTACTACGACCGGGGCGAGTTCGACCGGCTCTACGGCGGGGAGACCTGGCGCGCCGTGAAGGACCGCTACGACCCGGACCACCGACTCACCGGACTGTACGAGAAGGCGGTAACCCGAGCATGAGTCTGACCGACCGAACACCGGGGGCGGCGAGCGCCCCGGCCGGCCCGCCGGCGGGCGGCCGGCGTACCGGACCCACAGTCGCGGACGTGGTCCGCGCGGTCACCACCGGCGACCTGCCCGTCCGGGTGACCGGCTACGACGGCAGCGCGGTGGGCCCGGCCGACGCCGGCATCACCCTGGCGATCCACACCGAGCGCGGCTTGTCCTACCTGCTCACCGCGCCCGGCGACCTGGGCATGGCCCGGGCCTACGTCAGCGGCGACCTCGGGCTGGAGGGTGTGCACCCGGGCGACCCGTACGAGGCGCTGCGGGTCATCAAGGACGAGGTGCCGTTGCGGATCCCGGCGATGAGCGAGGCGCTCGCGCTGGTCCGCGGGCTGGGCTGGGAACGGCTGCGTCCGCCGCCGCCCCCGCCGCAGGAGGCGGCCCCGCGCTGGCGGCGGCTGATGACCGGGCTGCGTCACTCGCGTACCCGGGACAGCAGCGCGATCTCGCACCACTACGACGTGTCGAACGCCTTCTACGAGAAGGTGCTCGGGCCGTCCATGACGTACACCTGCGCGGTTTTCCGCAGTCCTGGCGACACCCTCGAAGAGGCGCAGCGGGCCAAGTACGACCTGGTCGCGGGCAAGCTGGCGCTAAAGCCGGGGATGCGGCTGCTGGACGTCGGCTGCGGCTGGGGCGGCATGGTCCGGCACGCGGCCCGCGAGTACGGCGTCAAGGCGCTCGGTGTGACGCTGTCGAAGGCTCAGGCCGAGTGGGCGCGGGCGGCGATCGAGCGGGAGGGGCTGAGCGAGCTGGCGGAGGTGCGCCACCTGGACTACCGGGACGCGCCGCACGAGCAGTTCGACGCGATCTCCTCGATCGGGCTGACCGAGCACATCGGCGTGCGCAACTACCCGGCCTACTTCGGCGCGCTGCGCTCCCGGCTCAAGCCCGGCGGGCGACTGCTCAACCACTGCATCACCCGGGCCGACAACCGGGCGCCGCACCGCTCCGGCGCGTTCATCGACAGGTACGTCTTCCCGGACGGCGAGCTGGCCGGTCCGGGTCGGCTGATCAGCGAGATCCACGACGCCGGGTTCGAGGTGCACCACGAGGAGAACCTGCGCCAGCACTACGCGCTGACGCTCGCCGGCTGGTGCCGCAACCTGGTCGAGCACTGGGACTTCTGCGTCGGCGAGGTCGGGCCGGGCACCGCCAAGGTGTGGGGCCTCTACATGGCCGGCTCCCGGCTGGCGTTCGAGCGCAACGGCATCCAGCTGCACCACGTGCTCGCCACGCACAACGGCCCGGAAGGGGTGAACGGGTACCCGCTGCGTCCGGACTGGACGCCCTGACCGGTCGTACCGACGAGAGGCCGCGCGGACCGCGCGGCCTCTCGTCGAAGTCATTGACAAAGAAGTTTTGTACGTACAAACTGATTTTGCCATGAGAGACGTCCTGTACCTGGAACAGCGCGAGCAGGCCGAAGCCCTGCTCAAGCCGCAGCGCATCGAGGTGCTACGGCAACTGGCCGAACCCCGCACCTGCACCGAGGTCGCGGCCCGGCTGGAACAGACGCCGCAGCGCGTCTACTACCACGTCAAGCAGCTCGTCGCGGCCGGGCTGGCCGAGCAGGTGGCGCAGCGCCAGGTGCGCGGCATCACCGAGGGCATCTACCAGGCCGCCGCCCGCTCGTACTGGCTCTCGCCCCGCCTGGTCGGCCGCATCGGCGGCGCCCGCCGCGCCCGCGACGAGCTGAGCCTGGGCTCCCTGCTCGACCTCATGGAAGAGGTCCAGGCCGACATCGCCGCGCTCGACCGCGCCGCCCCCGAACTGCCGTCCGTCGGCGTCTCCGGCGAGATCCGGGTGCCCGCCGAGCGGCGGCAGGAGTTCCTGCACGACCTGCAGACGACGCTGCAGGACCTGTTCACGCGCTACGGCGGCGCCGAGGGCGACGCCTTCAAACTCGCCGTGGCCTGCTACCCGAAAGGCGACAAGCATGAGTGAGCCGATGACCATCCGCGCCCGCCTCGCCGCACCCGTGGCGACCGTCCGCCGAGCCCTGACCGACCCCGCCGAGCTGCGCGTCTGGCTGGCCGAGCACGCCGAGGTCGAGCTGCCCCGGCGGTACGAGTTCTGGGGCCGCTACACGCCCGAGGGCGACGCGCCACACCAGCGGCTGCTGCACGTCGACGACCGGACGCTGCGCTTCGCGTGGACGCTCGACGGGGTGGAGACCACCACCGAGTTCGAACTGGAGCCCGACGGCGACGGCACGATACTCACGCTGCGGCAGAGCCACTTCGACTACGCGGAGGCGATGAGCGGCAGCAGCATCCGGGGCGTGCTCCAGACGTACTGGTACCTGGCGATCGCCCACCTCAACGACCACCTGGACGGCCGGCCGCTGCTGCCGCGTACCGACTTCACCTCCGCCGACCTGAGCGGCGAGGTGGTCATCGACGCCCCGATGGACAAGGTGTGGACGTCGCTCACCGACTCGGAGCAGGTCACCGCCTGGTTCGGCTACCCGATCGGCGTGGAGCCCTGGGAGGGCGGCCGGTACGCGATGGGCGGCCTCGACGCCGGTGAGGCCGCAAAGGTGTTCGACGTGACGCCGGGGCGGGCGCTGTCCATCGACTGGGGGCCCGTCGGCGTGACGTCCTGGGAACTGGCGGAGTCCGACGGCAGGACGAAGCTGACGTTCGTGCAGTCCGGCTTCGACGAGGGCAACCCGCCGTACGCGGCGTGGAGCGGGAACGTGGCCGGGTGGGCCGAGCTGCGGCGCTTCCACGAGGTGCCCAACTGGAAGCCGATCTGGCTGTAAGGAAGGGCCCCCTCTTAACGCCTCCGGTAGAGGAGGGGGCCCCTTTTAACACGGCGCCCGGGTGGGTAATGCCGGGCGATGTTCTTCATCTTCGGGCTGCGGACCAAGGTCGTCCGGTCCGGCGTCGTCACCGAGGTCTGCCGCAACTGCGGCAACCATGCCGCCCAGGTGATCACTCGCCGGGTCACCAAGTTCAGCCTCTTCTTCGTCCCGCTGATCCCGCTGCGCACCCGGTACGCGCAGCAGTGCACGTTCTGCGGCGCCGAGTACGACATCTCCCGCGCCGAGGCCGAGCGCCTCCCGGTCGGCTGACCGTGACCCGCTTCCTCTACTGGCTGATCGGCCGGCAGCCGGCCGCTCCGGCCGCCCCGCCGGTGCACACCGCCGCCCGTCCACCCTGCACGCCCGGGCGCCGGCACCACCGCCGGCGTCGCCGGGTCGCGGGCGCGCAGTCGCCCCGCTCGCCCTGGAACCGTTCCGCCGACCGCTGACGCACCGTGTTAATAAGGGGCCCTTCCTCTACCGGAGGCGTTAACAGGGGGCCCTTCCTTACACTTCATCGGGTGGAAGATCGGCTGGCACGGATCAGGGGTGGTGGGCCGCCCCGGCGGCACAACGCCCGTACCATCGCCGCGCTGACCGGCAACCCCGGCTGCACCCGCCGCGCCGTGCTGGACAGCGCGGGCGCGGACAAGCCGGCGCTGGCCGAACGACTCGGCTTCCCGGCCCGCTTCGGTCAGTCCCGCTTCGCGATCACCCGCGGCAACGCATTCGAGGCGCAGGTGAAGGCCGACGGCGGGAAGGAACTGCTGCGCCTGGTCGCGGAGCGGCTCGGCGTACCCGTCCCGGAGGGCGCGACCTGGACCGACCTCGGCGCCGACGACGACCGGCCGGAACGGTCCCGGGCGGCGCTCACCGCGAGCGGCGACGGCCCGGCGCTGTTCGACCACCCGCTGCTCGGCCTGGACGTGGCGGGTACCCGGGTGCACCTGGAACCGGATCTGGTCGCCGCCCGGCTGGCGGGCCGGTTCCACGTCGTGGAGATCAAGTCGTTCCCGGTGATCGACGGGCAGGCCGACCCGGGCAAGGTCGCCGCCGCCGCGATCCAGTCCGCCGTCTACGTGCTGGCGTTGCGCGAGCTGCTCGCCGCCGAGGGACACGACCCGGAGCTGGTGTCGCACGAGGTGGTGCTGGTCTGCCCGCGCGACTTCGCCAACCAGCCGGTGGCCAGCCTGCTCGACGTGCGCCGCCAGCTGCTGGTGCTGCGCCGCCAGCTGGCCCGGATGGCCCGGGTCGAGGACCTGCTCGCCGCCGTACCGGCCGGGTTCACGGTCGACCCGGCGGCCGATCCGGCGACGCTCGCCGCCGCGCTGCACGAGGTGCCGGCCCGCTACGCGCCTGATTGCCTGGCCGCGTGCGAGCTGGCGTACTTCTGCCGGCACGAGGCGCGCGGGCAGACCGGCGCGCTGGGCCGGCCGGTCCGCGAGGCGCTGGGCGGCGTCGAGGAGGTGGCCGACGTGCTGGCGCTCGCCGAGGGTTCGGCCGCGCCCGAGCCGGGGCAGGCGGAGGCCGCCGCGCTGCTGCGGGCCGCCGCGCGCCTGCGCGCCGACGCCCTCGCCGGGCAGACCGCATGAGTACGCTGCGCGCGCTCGCCCGGGCGCAGGCGGTCGCCTCCGGGCGGGCCCAGCCGGTGGCCACCGTCCGGCACCTGCACCTGTCGGAGCGGCCGTTGGTGCTGGTGCCGCTCGCGCTCGCCGGTGAGGCGAACGCCCCGCTCGCCGCGATGGTCGGCGCCGCGCCCGACGACGCCCGGCTGCTGGTGGTGCCGCAGCCGCGCAACCGGGACCAGCGGTTCGCGTTCGCCGCCGAGCTGGCCGCGATCGTGCTGCCGTACCTGGACGAGTTCCGTGACCTGACCGAGGCGGTGCCGGTGGACCGGGGCCGCGACGTCCGCCACCGGTACGTCGACGCGCCGCAACTGCTGGTGCCGAACCCGGCCGGGATCACGTTCCTGCGGCTGTTCGGGCGCTCGACCCGGTTCCGCCGTACCGACGGCGACTATCCGGTGCACCAGTCGGTGCCGCTGCTGGGTCGCTGGCTGACGTTCTTCGCCGAGCGTGCCGAGCAGCCCGGCTCGTCGGCGCTGCTGGCGTTGACCGAGGCGCTGACGTTGCACTGGACGACCGGGCAGAGCGTGGTGGAGGACCTGCATCTGCCGGCGGTGCTGGGCTGGCTGGACCCGCCGGCCGGGCTGACCGGGGCTGAGGCGGCGGCCCGCGCCGAGGACCCGGCACACTGCCCGCCGGCCGGGCCGGCCACCGACCCGGACTTCGACAACCGCCGGCTCGCCCCGGCGATCGAGGCGTACACCCGGGCCGGGGACGACCCGGCGGCCCGCGCGGCCGCGTACGACGAGCTCGCCGGCCTGCTGCGCGACCAGCTCGCGCCCACCTGGGAGCTGATGTGGCGCGGCGTCGGCCTGCTGCGGACGCTGCCGGCCGGTGCTCGGGTGGCCGGCCGGTGGGCCGGTGACCGGGACGCGTTCACCGCGCACGCCGAGCACGTCGACGCCGGGGGCGGCCCGCAGCCGCGGCGCGACGGCGCGGTGGCGGCGGCGCTGCGGTTGCAGCGGCTGGAACGGGCGTCGACCGCGTGGGCGGTGCAGCGCGCCTACGACGATCCGCTGGTGATGGCCGAGCACCGGCTGTCCGGGGAGGCGTTCGTCGGTGAGGTGACGCTCGCCGACCCGGCGCGGGTGGACGACTCCGGCAAACGGCCGGTGCTGCGCCCGCGCATCCAGGTGGTCACCACCGAGCCGGTGCCGATGCCGGTGGGCGCGAGGCTGTACTCGCCGCAGCGCCCGGCGCAGAAGGCGACTGTGGTGTTCGTGACGCCCGGCGCGGACGGCAAGACCGAGGTGGTGCTGGAGCTGTCCGGCGGGATGGGCCGGGGGCTGACCGCGCCGCCCGGCAGCGTTCCGGGGGTGGGCGAGCGGATCTGTCTGACCAGCCTCTCCGACGGTTTCCTGCCGGGTGGGGCGTTCCCGGCGCCGGAGGAGACGCCGTGGACGCACGGCGGGCCGCCCGGCACGGCCGCCGCACCGCCGGACCCGGCCCCGGCGGAGGACTGGTCCTGACCGTCACGGTCCGCTGACCGACAGCCGTCGACTCTGGCGGCGGCCCCCGGCGCTGACTAGGCTTGCGCCGTCCGTCGTCCTGCCCTCGGCGTCGAGGGTGCACGTCTGGAAGAGAGCCGGAGCGCATCGTTGTACCCCAGCTCGACGTGAGCCTCGCCGCCGCTGCGCCGGCCCGTCATCCGCTCGCCGGCCGTGTCGGACTTGTCGCGGCCGCCGTCGTCGTACTCGGGGAGACGGCCTGGCTGGTCGCCCGGCTGCCCGGCGCGGCGCTGGTCAGCGACCTCGGCGCGGTTGCGGTGTCGAGCCTCGCGGCGGTGCTCTGCGTTGGCGCGGCGCGGCGCCACCCGGTCGCGCTACGCCGGTTCTGGGAGCTGCTCGCGGTCACCATGGTCCTCGCCGCGCTCGGCCGTACGGTGTGGACGGTCGAGCGTCTCGGCGGGCTCGGGCTGCCGCACACGCCGCTGGTCGCCGGACTGTTCGCCGGCGGCATCGTCACCGGCACCGCCGCCCTGCTCAGTTTCCGCGCCGGCCCGCGCAGCCTGATCGGCCGGGCCCGCACCCTGCTCGACGGGGTCATCGTCGGGCTGGCCCTCCTCCCGATCGGCTGGGTGGTGGTGTTCCAGGAGATCACCGAGGCCGGCCTGGCCGATCCGATGCGTACGTTCGGCCTGCTCTACCCGATGTTCGACCTGATGCAGCTCACCATCCTGGTGGCGGTCGCCGGTCCGGGCCGGCCGATGTGGCGGGCGCTCACCGTGATCGGGGCGGGCCTGGCGATCCGGGCCGGCGCGGACGCCGTCTACGTCTCCCTGGTCGCGCACGGCAACTACACGCCCGGTCACCCGGTCGACATCTGCTGGCCGCTGAGCTACCTGCTGGTCGGCCTGGCCACCCGCTATCCGCCGCCGGTCGACGAGGACGGCGACGACGACGTGGTCGAGTCACCGCTGCCGCCGTGGTGGCGGGTGGCGCTGCCGTACCTGCCGGTGGGCGGCGCGATCGTCGCGGTCATGCTGTCGCGGCGGCCCAGCGGGCAGACCCCGCACGTGGTCTTCGTCGGCATGATGGCCCTGCTCGGCGTACTGGCGCTGCGTCAGGGGCTGGCCGCGAACGAGAACCTGCGGCTGGTCGGCCGGCTGCGCCGGCTCGCGTACTCCGACCAGCTCACCGGCCTGCCGAACCGGCTGACGTTCGTCCGGCGGCTGCGGCGGGCGTTGCGCACCGGCGGGCCGGTCGCCGTGGTGCTGCTCGACCTGGACGGCTTCAAGCAGGTGAACGACAGGTTCGGGCACGCCGCCGGGGACCGGCTGCTCACCGCCACGGCGGAGCGCATGCGGGACGCGGTCGGCCCGGACGGGATGATCGCGCGGCTGGGCGGCGACGAGTTCGCGGTGCTGGTCGCCGGGGACCGCGCGGTGCCGCCCGAGCGGCTCGCGATCCGGCTGCTGGCCGCGCTGGAGCCGCTGCCCGGCGAGGAGGACCTGGGAGTGCACCCGTCGGCGAGCATCGGCATCGCCGAGTACGGGCCGCAGCACGCCTCGCACACCGACCTGCTCCGCGACGCCGACATCGCCATGTACGCGGCGAAGGCGGCCGGCAAGGCCGCGTACCGCACGTGCACGCCGCACCTGCGCGAGTCGGCGGTCAGCCGCGCCGAGCTGATCGCCGACCTGCGCCGGGCGGTGGACGAGGGCCAGTTGCTGATGGAGTTCCAGCCGATCGTCGACCTCGACACCGGCGCGGTACGCAGCGCCGAGGCGCTGGTGCGCTGGCGGCATCCCCGCCTCGGCGTGCTCACCCCGGCCCGGTTCCTGCCGCTGGCGGAGGAGACCGGGCTGATCGTGGCGATCGACAGGTGGGTCATCCACGAGGCGTGCCGGGCCGCCGCGACCTGGCGCGCGCACGCGCCGGAGGTGACGGTCGCGGTCAACATCGCCGCCGCCCACCTGTGCCGGCCCGACCTGATCGCCACCGTCACCGGCGCGGTCGCCGCGGCCGGCCTGCCGCCCCGCGCGCTCACCCTGGAACTCACCGAGTCCGCGCTGATCGAGGGCAGCGAGGCGGTGCTGGACCGGCTGTCCCAGCTGCGTGACCTCGGCATCCGCATCGCCATCGATGACTTCGGCACCGGGTACTCCTCGCTGAGCTATCTGCACCGCATCCCGGCCACCGAGCTGAAGATCGACAGGTCGTTCGTGTCCCGGCTGGACGCCGGGGACAGCCGCGCGTACGCCACAGTCGAGATGGTGAACCGGCTGGCCGGCGCGTTCGACCTGGCCGTGGTGGCCGAGGGGGTGGAGACGGTCGCGCAGCACGCGGCGGTCACCGCGATCGGCTGCCGGCAGGGCCAGGGCTGGCGGTACGGCCGCCCGGCCGCCCTGACCGACCTACTTCCCGCGTTGTCCGGGGCGGGCGCGGACCGCTGACCGGCCCGGGTCCACGGGGGCCGAAGGTCCCGGACGGGACAGGGGGTTCGACCCTGCTCACGGGCGGTCCGGCACCGCCATGATGGTTCTCGTCAACAAGACGAACACACCCTCCACACGGGAGCTTGATATGAAGCGACGGACTCTCGACCTGCTGTTCAGCATCGGTGGGCTGGGCCTGGCGGTCCTGCTGCTCGTCGTCGGCGTCGTCCTGACGACGAACGCCAACTTCGCCAACGACTACGTACGCAGCCAGCTCGGCGAGCAGAACATCACCTTCACCCCGGCGGACAAGCTCTCCGACGAGGAGAAGAAGTCGGACTGCCTGCGCGAGTACGCCGGCCAGAAGATGACCACCGGCAAGCAGGCGGAGTGCTACGCCAACGAGTACATCGGCCTGCACCTGAAGAACATGGCCGGCGGCAAGACCTACGCCGACCTGGGCGAGCCGCAGAGCGCGCTTCGTGAGCAGGTGGCCCAGGCCGAGCAGAGCAACGCCGCCAACCTGGCCGACCTGCAGAAGCAGCTCGCCGAGGTGACCGCCCAGCGGGAGACCGTGTTCAAGGGCGAGACGCTGCGCGGCCTGCTGCTCACCTCGTACGGCTTCAGCGAGTTCGGCCGCAAGGCCGAGCAGGGCGCCCTGGCCGTGTACCTCGGCGCGGGCCTGCTCCTGCTGCTCTCCGCCGCCGGCCTGGTGCACGCCTTCCGCACCCCGCCGACCGCGACCTTCGCCGCCCCGGAGAAGGAGAAGGTCACCAACTGACCGCACCGACGACGCCCCCGGCCGATCCTGGTCGGGGGCGTCGTCGTGTTTTCCGGCTTGACCCTCACGCAGCGGAAGGCGGCAGCCTTGGTCGCGGAAGGGAGGGAACCATGGCGTACACGGTGGGGCAGGTGGCGCGGGCGGCCCGGGTGACGGTCCGGACGCTGCACCACTACGACGAGATCGGGCTGCTGCGGCCCAGCGGGCGCACGTCGGCGGGCTACCGCCGCTACGACGAGGCGGACCTGGACCGGTTGCAGCTCATCCGCTACTACCGGGAGCTGGGGTTCCCGCTGGAGGAGATCGCCGAGATCCTGGACGATCCGGACGCCGACCCGGTGGCGCACCTGCGCCGGCAGCACGAGCTGCTGTCCGGGCGGATCGGGAAGCTCCAGGAGATGGTCGCGGCGATCGAACACGCGATGGAGGCGAGGACGTTGGGGATCCAGTTGACGCCGGAGGAGCGGTTCGAGGTGTTCGGGGACTTCGACCCGGACGAGCACGCCGAGGAGGCGGGGCAGCGCTGGGGCGGCACCGAGGCGTACCGGCAGTCGCAGGAGCGCGCGGGCCGCTACTCGAAGGAGGACTGGCTGCGCAACAAGGCGGAGAACGAGGAGTGGGGGCGGCGGTTCGCCGCGCTGATGGACTCGGGCGCGCCGGCTGACGGCCCGGAGGCGATGGCGCTGGCCGAGGAGCACCGGCAGCTCATCACGAAGTGGTGGTACGACTGCTCGTACGAGATCCACACCGGTCTGGCCGACATGTACGTGGCGGACCCGCGGTTCACCGCGTACTTCGAGGCGCTGCGGCCGGGGATGGCCGCGTACCTGAACGAGGCGATCCACGCCAACGCGATCACCCGGTCCTGACCGGGAGCGGGTGGCAGGATGGCCGGCATGCTCATCGTCGCCGGCACCCTCTACGTCGATCCGGCCCGGCGGGACGCCTACCTGGCGTCCTGCGAGGCTGCCGTCCGTGCGGCCCGGGACGCGCCCGGCTGCGTGGACTTCGCGGTCAGCGCGGACCTGGTCGAGCCGGGCCGGATCAACGTCTACGAGCGGTGGGAGTCCGACGAGCAGTTGCTGGCGTTCCGGGGCTCCGGCCCGGAGGCCGAGCAGGTGACGGAGATCCTCGGCGCCGAGGTGCACAAGTTCCGCATCTCCGGCGTCGAGGCCCCCTGACCGCCTCTAGATGAAGACGTCGAGCAGCAGGACGCCGAGGAAACCGACCACCGAGATGATGGTCTCCATCACCGACCAGCTCTTGATGGTCTGCCCGACGGTCAACCCGAAGTACTCCTTCACCAGCCAGAAGCCGGCGTCGTTGACGTGGGAGAAGAACAGCGACCCACAGCCGATGGCCAGCGCCAGCAGCGCCACCTCGGGGGCGGCGAGCGTGTCGGCCAGCGGCGCGACGATGCCGGCGGCGGTGATGGTGGCGACGGTGGCCGAGCCGGTGGCGACCCGGATGCCGACAGCTACCAGCCAGCCGAGCAGCAGCGGGGAGAGGTTCGCGCCGTCGGCGGCGTTCGCGACCAGGTCGCCCACGCCGGCGTCGACGAGCACCTGCTTGAAGCCGCCACCGGCGGCGACGATCAGCAGGATGCCGGCGATCGGCGGCAGCGAGCCGCCGAGGAAACCGGAGACCTGGGTACGGCTGAAGCCGGACAGGTAGCCCAGGAAGATCATGGCGAAGACGACGCCGGCGAGCAGGGCGATGATCGGGGTGCCGACGATGTCCAGCGCCTTGCGGCCGGTGGTGTCCTCGCCGAGCGTCAGCTCGCCGATCGCCCGCAGCAGCATCAGCACCACCGGCAGCAGCACGGTGACCACCGCCGCCCACAGCGCCGGGGCGCGGCGCGAGCGCCGTCCGTCCGGCTCGTCGATCGCGCCGCCGGGCCGCCCGGTGCCCGGGTTGACCAGGTCGTCCTCGGTGACCAGGTCGCCGTCGGCGTCGAGCCGTCCGTCACCGGGACGGGTCGGGCTGCGGTCGTCGGCGTCGCGCCGGGTCGGCAGCAGCTCGGCCGGGGCGGTGGCCGGCACGTACCGGGCGATGAAGTTACCGAAGACCGGCCCGGCGATGATCACCGTGGGGATCGCCACCAGCAGGCCCAGGGCGAGCGTCTGACCGAGGTTCGCGCCGAGCGCGTCGATCGCCACCAGCGGGCCCGGGTGCGGCGGCACCAGGCCGTGCAGCACCGACAGGCCGGCCAGCGCGGGAATGCCGATCTTGATCAGCGGCACGTTCACCCGCAGCGAGACGAGCAGCACGATCGGCACCAGCAGCACCACGCCGACCTCGAAGAACAGCGGCAGGCCGATGAGCGCGGCCACGCCGGCCATCGCCCAGGGCAGCGCGGTCCCGGAGACCCGGCCGACCACCCGTTCCACGATGCCGTCCGCGCCGCCGGACTCGGCCAGCAGGCCGCCGATCATCGCGCCGAGTGCGATCAGCAGGCCCACGCCGCCGACCGTGGAGCCGACGCCGCCGCTGAACGACGTGACGATCTTGTCGACGGGTACGGCGGCGACCACGCCGAGCACCGCGGCGCCGAGGATCAGCGCGAGGAACGGGTGCACCTTGCCCCACGCGATGAGCAGCACGACAGCGGCGATGCCGAGCAGGGCGGCGAGGACGAGCTGGGTGTCACCGGCGTTCGTGAGCGGTTCCGCTGGTGCGGTGAGCAGTGTGACCACGGCTATCACGCCCTTCGGTCGGTCAGCGGGGTGGTGCGGTGGGTGGGGGTTCCGGCGGCAGGCTCGGCGCCATCCGTCGCAGTGAGGCGAACGTGGGTACCAGTGCGTCGTACAGCTCGGAGAAGAGCGGGAGCAGCGCCGCGTACGTGGCGGCGGAGGCGGGATCCGGGCGGACCGTCTCCTCGATCCGGACCAGGTCGGCGGCGACCTCGATCGATTCGATGAGGCCGAGCGCCTGCATGCCGAGCAGCGCCGCGCCGAAGCCGGACCCCTCGTGCCCGGCGGGGAACCGCACCGGCATGCCGAGCGCGTCGGCGAGGATCTGCCGCCACAGCGGGCTGCGGGCGAAGCCGCCGCTGGCGCGGACCTCGCGTACCTCGTTCCCGGCCGCCCGGACCGAGGCGAGGACCAGCGCGAGCTGCTGGCAGACGCCCTCCAGCGCGGCCCGGACCAGGTGCGCCCGGCCGTGGCCGTGGGTCAGCCCGACGTACGCGCCGCGCGGCAGCGCGCTCCAGTGTGGTGCCCGCTCGCTGAGCAGGTACGGCAGCATGATCAGCCCGCCGGAGCCGACCGGCGCCGTGGCGGCCAGGTCGAGCAGTTCCTCCTCGGCGTGCTCGCCCAGTTCGGGGGCGAGCGCGTCGTTCGCCCACTGGAGGACGATCCCGCCGTTGTTGATGGCGCCGCCTACCACCCAGCGGTCCTCGGTGAGGGCGTAGCAGAACACGCCGCCGAGGGGGTCCACGCCGGGGCGTTCCACCATCACCCGCATCGCGCCGCTGGTGCCGATCGAGCAGGCCACCACGCCGGGGCGTACCGCGCCGAGGCCGAGGTTGGCCAGCGGCCCGTCGCCGGCGCCCACCACCAGCGGGGTGTCCGCCGGCAGGCCGGTGGCCCGCGCCGCCTCGGCGGTGAGCCCGGGCAGCACGTGCGTGGTGGGTACGAGCTGGGGGAGCTGCTCCTCGGTGATGCCGGCCAGGCGTAGCGCCTCGGTGTCCCAGGCCAGCCGGTGGATGTCCATCAGCCCGCTGGCGGAGGCGACCGAGTGGTCGGTGACGAGCGCGTCGGCGAGCCGCCGCAGCACCAGATCCTTGATGCCGACCCAGTGCGCGACCCGCTCGTGCAGTTTCGGCTCCTGCTCGGCGAACCAGACCAGCTTGGGCAGCGGCGCCATCGGGTGCACCGGGGTGCCGGTGCGGCGGTGCAGCGCGAGCCCGGACGGCACCGCCCGCAGCCGCTCGGCCTGCGCGCTGGCCCGGGAGTCGGCCCAGGTGATCGACGGGGTCAGCGGGGTGCCGTCGGCGTCCAGCCCGATCAGGCTGTGCATGGCGGTGCTGAACGACAGGCCGGCGATCGGCGCGGCCAGCTCGTCGACGACCGCGCGGATGACGCCGAGTACCGCTTCGTAGATGAGGTCCGGGTCCTGCTCGGCCCAGCCGGGGTTCGGCTCCTCCAGCGGGTAACCGATCGAGTGGCTCGCCAGTTGCCGGCCGGAGGTGTCGAACGCGACCGCCTTGGAACTGGTGGTGCCGATGTCCACGCCCACCACGACGGCCGGGTCGCCCACCGGTGCACCTCCTCGCCGCCCGGGGGCCGCGGTACGCCCCGCTGTGCGGCTGACGTTACCGACGTGCTCCCGCGCGCGCATGACGAAGCAGCGCCGCCGGGAAGCGCGGGGGAGTTTCCGTCGATAGTGTCGGTCAATCAGCCGATCGGTCTAATTGGCGACTTTCGCGTGTCTTCGTACCCCTGCCGGATCGTTGACATGAATGACACCCCGATTGGTGGGCTCGCGCGGCGGAGGAGTCGGCGTGACGAAGACTGATTCGACGGGTTCCACATGGCGGTACCGGTGGGCGCACCGGCAGAACGAACGGCGGCAGCGGGCGTTCCGCGCGGCCGACGAGGCGTGGCGACGCCGCGACGACGAGCTGCGCCGCCTGCGTACGCTCGCGGTGTCCTTCCACGGCTCGGCCCAGGCGGGCGTCGGCCTGCCGATGGAGCTGGCCCCCGGTGAGGTGGTCTTCTGGACGCTCCCGGCCGCGCAACTGGTGGAGGTGCGGCACACCGCCGTGCTGCCCGCCCCCGAGCTGACGGTCGACCCCGACCCGCCCGTGCTGCGCCCGCGCCGCCCTGAGGGGGTCAAGGTGGTCGACGCCGGGCTCGCCGTGCTCACCAACCGCCGGCTGGTGCTGCTCGGCGGGCGAGGCCGGCGCGACTGGGCGTACGGCCGGATGACCGGCCTGTCCCACGACCCCGGCGCGCCGGTCACCCTGATCCAGGTGCTGGACCGGCGACGTACCTCCGGGTTGCTGCTGCCCACCGGCGCGGTGGCCGACTTCCGGTTCACGCTCACGCTCGCGTTCGCCGACGCGATCGAGCAGCGCGCCGCGGTCGTGGCCGAGCTGGACGAGCTGATCGAGGAACACGCGGCGGAGCGCCCCCAGCGCCCGCCCGTGCTCACCCCCGCCCAGGCCCGGGTCTCCGCGCTGGTGCCCGGCGGCCGGCGCACGGTGGCCGTCGGCGCGGCGCTCGCGCTCGTCGTCCCGGCGATGCTCTTCGAGTCCAACCCGCCGACCCGGGCCGGCTCGGAGCGCGCCGTCGCGGCCACCCCGGCGGCCACCGGAACCCCCGCGCCACCGCAGGTCGCGCCCGCCGTCCAGGTCCGGCCCACCACCAGCCCCGAGCCGTCGCGTGCCCGTCCCGCGCCGCCGCGCGGCACGCCCCAGCCGCCGGTCGAGCGCCGCTGCGGCGCCCCGGCGAACCCCTTCGGGTACGACTTCTGCGGCGGCCAGCGGATCCGCAGGCCGGCCGCCGGGGTGTGCGACTGGTTCGAGTGCGTACCCGGGTTCTGGTCCGATCGGGGCTGGCTGGTGCAGTGCCGCGACGGGTCGATCAGCCGCACGGGTGGCCAGCGCGACGTGTGCGCCGGGCACCAGGGGTTGCGCCGCACCGTCTGGCGCTGAATCCGCTCGCCTCCCGTCGGGGCGTCCGGCTACCGTCCGGCCGTGTCCCGCACCGTCACGCTGATCCTGCTCGACGCCGCTGGCCGTCCGCTCGGCGCGCTGCCGTCGTTCGACGTGCCGGAGCCGTGGTGGCAGGAGGTCGCCTCGATCGTGGCCGAGGTTCGTCGTCGCCACGGTCTGGCGGTCGCCGTGCTGCGGCTGCTCGACGCCGACCGTCCCGCGCCGCCCGGTGGCCACGTCCGTTACCTGGCGCAGACCGCCGACGCTCCCGCCGTACCCCTGGAGCGGGTTGCCGTGGACCTCGCGCCGCACCCGCTGCGCCAGTCGTGGGCGCAGGCCGGCGGCCCGGAGCGCAGCGTCGCCTGGGCGGCGGGTGAGCTGCGCCGGCTCGGCCGTCGGGTGACGGCGGTGGCGCAGCAGCGCACCTGGAACCTCTCCGCCATCTGGCGCCTGGACACCGACGCGGGCCCGGCGTGGCTGAAGCAGCTCCCGCCCTTCGCCCGCCACGAGCCCACGGTCCTGGCCTTCCCCGGTGACCCGAGCTCCTTGGTCAACGGGCCGAAGGTGCTCGCCGCCGACGGGGAGGGGCGGATGCTGCTGGCGGACGTGCCGGGGCAGGACCGGTACGGGGCCGGGGAAGGGGAGCGTGCCTCCATCGCGGTAGAGCATCACGCGGTGCAACTGCGGGCGTGTGGGGTCGTCGGTGAGCTGGTCGCCGCCGGGGTGCCGGATCTGCGCGGGACGGGGCTGGCGGACTGGATCCGTGAGCGGCTCGCCGGGCACGACGTGTCGGCGGCCGCCGGTCTGCTCGACGGGCTCGACCACCGGCTCCAGCAGGTCCGGGACTGCGGCCTGCCCGACACGCTCGTGCACGGCGACCTGCACCCCGGCAACGTGCGCGGCGACGGGCGGCGGCGGGTGGTGATCGACTGGGCGGACTCGTTCGTCGGCCACCCCGCCTTCGACATCCTGCGCCTCACCGAGGACGTCGACGCGGACGCCGCCGTCCGGCTGACCGGCGCGTGGACGCGGCGCTGGCGCACCGACGTACCGGGCAGCGACCCGCACCGGGCCGTCGACCTGCTCCGGCCGGTCGCGCCGCTGCGGCTGGCCGCCGTGTACGCGATGTTCCTCGCCGCCATCGAGCCGGGCGAGCATCGGTACCACGTACACGACGTGCCGGCCGCGCTGGCGCGAGCGGCAGCTACTCCCTAGACCCGGCGGACCGGGATCCACAGCTCCGCGTCGGCGGTGCCGCCGTCCTCGGCGACCCGCACCCGCGAGATCTCCGGCCCCGGGCGGGCCTCGTACGGGTTGGACGGGAACCAGGACGTGAACACGGCCCGCCACAGGTGCTGCACCGCCACCGGGAACGCCCCGGAACTGGAGAACACCGCCCAGTCACCGGCCTCGACCGGCAGGCTGTCCAGATCGCCGGGCACCTCCGCGCCGGTCACCGCCGCGTACCAGTAGTCCAGCTCGGCACCCTCGTCGCGGGAACCGGCCAGCTCGGCGCTGACGTTGACGATCCCGCGCGGCTCCTGGTCGGACAGCGCCTCGATGCGGCGTACGGTGGCCGGGTCGATGCCCCTGACGAACGCCACGATGTGCGGGTTCATCCCCTCGTGCACGAGCGGCACCCGCGCTTTCAGCCCGGCGAGCCGGAAGGCGTCCTTGGTCACGATCCGGTAATCCATGCTGGTGTTCCCTTCGACGACGAGCCGGAAGGACAGCCGGGGCTGGGACCGCAGCACCGCCCCGGCCTGCCGGGCCTGCGTCGGCCCGACGCCGTGCACGGCCCGGAACGCGCGGGCGAACGCCTCGTTCGAGCCGTAACCCCAGCGGACCGCCACGTCGAGCAGTGACTCCCGCCCCGCGAGCACGTCCGCGCCGGCCAGCGTCATCCGGCGACGGCGGACGTACTCCGACAGCGGCAGCCCGGCCAGCGCCGAGAACAGCCGGCCGAAGTGGTGCTCCGAGACGCCCGCGATCCGGGCCAGCGCGGCCACGTCGAGCGGCTGCTCGAGCCGCTGTTCGAGGTAATCCAACGCGGCGTTGAGCCGATCCAGCACCCGATGTTCCTTCCTGGTGACGACCTCGACGCTAGGTTCCCGGCCGTCCACAGACCCGATCACACCGGACCCGGTCCGGTCGCCTCATTCGACACTGGCGGGCGTGTCGCATCATGACGTGGTGATCTTCCGGAAGCGGCACCGCCACAAGAAGAAGAGCCGGGACTGGTGCAACTGCGACGTGCCCACCTGTGACGGGCCGGGCTGCTGCGACCTGGGCCTCTTCTCGATGCTGCTCACCCTCGGTTCGGTGACCGCCGGCGTCGTCCGGCGGCCCGCCGTGGACCGCGCCGGCCGGGCCGCCATCCTCGGCTACCGGCGCTGGCTGTCGCACCGCTGGCCGGCGACCTGCCGCTACACGCCCACGTGCAGCGCGTACGGGCTGGCCGCGGTCGAGCGGTACGGGCTGGCGGTGGGCGGTCGGATGGCCGCCGACCGGGTGCGCCGATGCCGTCCCGACGTGCCGCACGGCACCTACGACCCGCTGCGCTGACGCGCCCTCGCCACGTCGGGGAGGTGGCGGTGTCCCGGTGCGCCGGATGCCGCCACTCCGGCGACCTGGTGTCGATCGAAGCGGTGGCGGTCACCCGGCCGACGTGGGGCCGCCGAAGACGACGGGGACGCCGGGGGAGTAGAGCACGCTCACCGGTGGGCCGTCCGGCGCGGGCAGGCCGGCGGCGGTGACCAGTTCGTCGTCCAGGTCAAGCAGTTCGGCACGGTGCAGCGGCCACTGTGGATGCCAATTCGGCACGTGAAGGGTGCGGCCGTATGCGCGGGTGTGCAGACCCCAGCGCGCGGTGAGGAAGTGCTCCAGTGGCGTCGGCTCGGCGATCGGCGCGCCGACGCGCACCGTCATCCGGCTGGACGCGCCGGACGGACCGGGCCAGCGGCGGCGGCAGCGGTAGGTGAGCGTGTCGCCGGAGCGGTCCAGCCGCATCGCCGACCACTTGTACGGCAGGCGCAGACTCAGCTGGGCCACCAGCACCGGCACCAGCCGGGACGCGTCGAGCGAGCGGAACACGACGGCGCGCCGCCCCGAACCGTCGACGGAGTAGAGCCGGACGTTCGTCTCCCAGAACGTGCCGAAGTACGGCACGCCTGGGCCGACGCCGAGCCCCAGCCCGACCATCTGGAACCCGATCAGCCCGACGTAGGTGAGCCCGTCGAACGTGTCCGGCCGGGTGCCGGCGGGCAGCAGCGGCGCCACCCGCTCCGGCGGGACCGCCCAGTGCAGGAACGTCAGGTCGTGCCAGCGCTGTGCCAGCCAGGACCGGCGGATGGCGCGTACCGGAGCGTGCTCGACCGGTTCGATCTCCACCGGTCCATCCTGTCTCGCCGACGCAACCGGACTCACTCCGGCCGGTGGCAGACCGCCTCGACGTTGTTGCCGTCCGGGTCGCGGACGAACGCGCCGTAGTAGGTGGCGTGGTATTCCGGCCACTCCTTCGGCGCGTGCAGCACCTCCGCGCCGGCCGCGACAGCCGCGTCGTGGAACGCGCGCACCGTGGCACGGTCGGCAGCGGTGAACGCGATGTGCACGGGCACCGGCGTGGCGTCGGACGGCGCGGGTTCCACCCAGAAGTCGGGCTTGTCGACGCCGTAGCCGATCGGGCCGGGCTCCATGAGCCGCCGCGCGCCCAGCGGGGCGAGCACCGTGTCGTAGAAGGCGCCGCTGGCCGCCAGGTCGCGCACCGCTACGGAGAAGTGGTCGAGCACGTCGCCTCCCTGCGATCGTCGTTGACCGCGCCAGGCTACGAGCCCTCTACGACACTTTCGCCGCCCGGTTTGCGTCGCGCCCGCCGCCGGGCAGCCGTCGCGGTGACGCCAGCCGTCGTCGAGCGCCCGGGCTCCGTGGTCCAGCCTCGTTGAAGACGTGTGCCATCCAGAGCGATATGCCTCAGAGTCATAATTACGACTCTGAGGTATATCGCTTCTGCCTCCATGTATTTCCGGCGGCGGTAAGGACCGTCGGGCGGAATGCTGTCGCCGCCGGGCGGTGAATGAACTCGCCCGCCGCGCCCCGGATTTCCGCACGCCGCCCACCACGTAGTGGGTGCTGTCCTCGGCGCCGAGCCGTACCGTGCTCTGCGCCAGCAGCGCGCCGAACACGACGGCGTACCCGATCAGCGGCGGGGCGTCGGGGTTGGTGGACCGCCAGCACGGGGGCGAGCACCGGCGCCGCGAGCACGGGCCACACAGCGCGGTGGAGACCGGATCGTCGACGAAGTCCGCGAGCCGTCCGAAAGGGATTGCTCACGCAGCGTAGGATCGCGTGCGACACAGCCGAACACACGGGGGAAACGATGTTCGAGCGCCTGGGCAGATTCGTCGTGGGCAAGGCGTGGTGGGTGATCGGCGGCTGGGTCGTCGCCGCGATAGCGATCATCGCCGCCAGCCCGTCACTGAGCGACATCACCTCCGCCGACCAGGAGAGCTTCCTGCCGAGCTCCTACGAGTCGGTGCAGGCCACCGAGCTGGCCGGGAAGTCGTTCCCACAGGCGGCCACCGCCACCGCCACCGTCGTGGTCAAACGCGGCGACGGCAAGCCGCTCACCGCGGCCGACGAGGCGCGCGTGGGGCAGCTCGCCGCCGCGCTCAAGGCGCGGAACATCCCGCAGACCTCCGGCTACCTGACCGGGCCGCAGGCCGTCGCGCCGGACAAGTCGGTGCAGGTGGTCACCGTCGGTCTCGACGCCGACAGCCCCGACGACCCGGGCCTGCTCGACGCCGTACGCGATCTGCGTGCCGCCCTCGGGCCGGACCTGGCCGGCAGCGGCCTTACCGCCGGGGTGGCCGGCGACGTGGCCAGCTTCGTCGACAACGAGGACACGTTCAACGACGCGTTCGCGGTGGTCGGCGTCGCCACCATCATCCTCATCATCGGGCTGATCCTGATCATCTTCCGCAGCCCGATCGCCGCGCTGCTGCCGGTGGTGGTCATCAGCGTGGTCATGTCCGTCACCACCGGCCTGGTCGCCGCCGCCGGCAAGGCGTTCGACCTCAACGTCAGCCAGGACCTGCAGACCATCCTGCTGATCGTGCTGTTCGGCATCGGCACCGACTACATCCTGTTCCTGCTGTTCCGCTACCGGGAGCGGCTGCGCGCCGGTGACGACAAGCGCACCGCGATGGTCGTCTCGGTGCAGCGGGTCGGCGAGGTCATCACCTCCGCCGCCGGTGCGGTCATCGTGGCGTTCCTGGTGTTGCTGCTCGCCTCGCTCGGCTTCTTCGGCTCGCTCGGCCCCGCGCTCGCCATCGCCGTCGGCGTCATGCTCGTCACCTCGCTGACCCTGATCCCGGCACTGGTGTCGCTGCTCGGCCGGTGGGTGTTCTGGCCGTCGAAGGCGTGGCAGCGCCCACCGAAGGCGACGCTGTCCCGGCGACTCGGCGCCGCCGTCGGCCGTCGCCCGGCCGTCGTCGCAGCCGCCTCCGGCGTGCTGCTCGTCGCGCTCGCCGCCGGGGTGCTCGGCTACAAGGCCGACTACGACTTCAGCGCCGGATTCCCGCAGGACACCGAGTCGGCGCGGGCCGCCCAGGACCTCCAGCGCGGATTCGCCGCCGGTGCGCTCGCGCCCACCGAGGTCTACCTGACCACCGGCAACGGCACCCCGCTCACCGACCAGCAGGTGAACGACTTCGCCGCCGCGTCGGCCAAGGCGCCGGGCGTCGGGCGGGCGCAGCCGCCGGAGCGCAGCGCCACCGACCCGAGCGTCGCCCGGATCAGCCTGCTGCTGAACGAGAACCCGATGTCCAACGAGGCGATCACGCTGGTCCGCGACGACCTGCGGGACGTGCTGCACGCCGCCGCGCCGCCGGGCACCAAGGCCTTGGTCGGCGGCGCCACCGCGATCTTCGCGGACATCAACTCGGCGAACAACAGGGACCTCTCGGTCATCCTGCCGGTCGCCGCCGGCCTGATCGCGCTCATCCTCGGGTTGCTGCTGCGCAGCCTCGTCGCGCCGGTCTACCTGGTGATCGCGGTGCTGCTCAACTTCGCCGCCACGCTCGGCGCGACCGTGTACGTGTTCCAAGGGCTCCAGGGCAACCCCGGCGTGACGTTCCAGCTGCCGATCATCCTCTACCTGTTCGTGGTGGCGATCGGCACCGACTACAACATCCTGATGATCGCCCGGCTTCGCGAGGAGGCGCGCGAAGGGCACGAACCGCACGAGGCCGCCGCGATCGGGGTGGAACACGCCGGCCCGACAGTCGCCGCGGCCGGGCTGATCCTGGCCGGCACGTTCGGGGTGCTGATGCTCGCGCCGATCTCGTTCCTGCAGCAGATGGGTTTCGCGGTGGCGATCGGGATCGTGCTGTCCGCGTTCGTCATGTCGATGTTCTTCGTACCGGCGCTGACCGGGCTGATCGGCCACACGGCATGGTGGCCGGGGCACGGCGACGAACGGCGTAACGGCGGTGGCCGGCACGCGGCACCCGAGACGGCCGACGCCGCCCAGGTGTAATGGCCGCCCGTCACCACCTCGGCACTCACCGTAGGTTCCAGCCATGTCCGGTTGACGCCGAGCGGATGACGATCGGGGGCGCTGCGCGCTCCCGAACGAGGTGGAGAACTACTACAGATGGTGGCGCAAATGGCCTCAGGTTCGTGCCGGGCTCGGCAGCAGTCCGACGTCCTGGAGCCGGTCGAAGGCCATCCGGATGTGGGCGGGCGTGAAGAGCCGGGCTTTGCGTCCGCTCCACGTTCGCACCCGATCGACCAGCACATCGATGTCGGTGGCCGGAGGGTGCAGCTCGGCAGCGTAGTGCACAGTCGCCAACAGCTCGAGGCTGTATGGCGTCTCGAAACCGTCGACAAGCCGCGTGAAGCGGTCCAGTAGAGCGTCCGGTGCGGGATGTGCGGCAAACCACGCGGCGACGTCGTCGGCCGCGCCGTCGATCAGGCGGAACGGCTGAAGCTCCCCGACTCGGGCGGACCGGTCGCCGAACCCAGTGAGGTAGTGCCCCTCGAGCCGGTCGAGGACATGGTTCAGGTTCTCCGCGTAGGGGCCGTAACGCCCACGCGTGAACTGGAGGCGGAGGGGCTGACCGAGCACCTGGAGGAAGTAGGCGATCTTCTGGATCTCCAGCACGGTGACCCCGTCGCGCGGTTCCAGCGCGCGGGCGCGGTCGACGTAGCGCTCGATCGCGCGCAGCAGCGTGGCTCGGCCAGGAGTGAGCCCGGGTTTCTCCGTGGCAACCGGCATGTCACCGGGATCGGGGGCGCCCTCGGGAGGGAACAGCAGCACCCGGATCTCGGGGAGTTCGGCGAAAGCCTCCTCGATCATGGGCCGGACCTCGCCCCAGTCGAGGCCACCGTTGCCGCAGCCCAGCGCCGGCACCGCTACGGACGTTATCCCCGTCTCGCGTACCACGCGGACCAGATCCGCCAGCCCGGAGCGGATGTCCTCGATTCGCGAGTTGGCCCGCCAGTGGCTCTTGGTGGGAAAGTTGATCACGTACCGCCGTGGGCCGAGACGAGCCGAGTCGAAGACGAACATCTCGCCCAGCTTGACTTCTCGAGCTGCACAAGCGGCTCGGTAGGCGGTGTAGTTGGCCGGGTAGGCGCGCTTGAACTGGAGGGCGATGCCCTTGCCCATGACGCCCACCGTGTTGACCGTGTTCACGAGGGCTTCGGCATCGGCAGTCAGCAGGTTGCCATGGCTGACGACGATCACTCACGCACCTCCCCTCGTTGGTATCCGTAGTACCAGTGCTGTCTGACATCAACGTACGCGTCAATGATGCCAGCAGAGCGGAGGACGTGCCCCAGCTGCGCCTTTCGCGCATCGGTCCGGACGACGTAACCGGTGATCAGGTTGACAGGGAATTCGCGGTGTACCAGTAACTCGGCCATCCGGCGTCGGATCCGATCGGGGTCTTCCGGCACGTTGTTCCAGTACGTCGCCCGCATCAACGGCCAGTCCACCAGTTTGCCCAGGTCGTCGACGTTCCCGGTGAAGGCGGTGACTCCCGCGGCGCAGTTGCCGTCACTCGCCACCCAACGCAGCCCCGCTCCCTGCACCCGGTCGACTGAGCTCACCAGGTAGACGAGGGGATCGTCCCCACCTGGGTAGCAACCTGCCTTCCCGTCTCGATGTTCGCAGGAGATCCGATACATCATCGGCGAGCGGGGGGCGAAGTAGAACGGCACGTAGTCCGCGACAAATCCGCCCGGGGGACAGGTGACCGGCCGCTCCCGACGGCTCGCCTTGATGCCGACTGCTCCGACGTCGGTCCTCAACTGAGCCCCAACGGCGCTGTCGGCAAGCAGCCGGCCGGTGGCAAGGATGTTCGGCAGGTTGTCGATGTGCGTGAAGTGCATGATTCGCGCACGCTCGGGTGTGGGACGGCTCACCACTCAATCCAGTTCGCCGGGATCGATCCGGGCCTTCACCTCCGCATGCTCGGCAAGCAGGTAGAGCAGGTTCGAACCGTCGATCAGCTCCAGAGGCTTGCCGGAGGCGAACTCGTACGAGGCCGGACCGTAACCACTGGTGGTGACGAGGATCCCCTTGGAAGCGCCCTCGTTCTGCAAGGTGCCGAACAGGTCGCGGACAGCGGAGACATCGACCGTGTGGCGGTAACGCTTGGCCTGGATGACCACCTTGCCACCGAAAATGGGTCGGGGGTCGAAGGCGACGCAGTCGACGCCACCGTCGCGGGACGGCCTGGTCTGCTTGGTGTCCAGGCCCATCCTGCCGAAAAGGTTCTGGATCAGGCTCTCGAACTCGGTCGGACTGAGCTTGAGCAGGTTGGGTCGCTGGTCGAGATCGGCAAGTACGTCGACTTCCTCGACGAAACGCTTGTCGACCATGTCGAACTCCAAGACCGGCCGCACCGGAGCCAGCTCCGCCGGACGCTTGGAAACCGAGGCGTTGAGGTGTTGCAGGCAGGCTAGTGGCTCGACCAGCTTCAGGTTCAGCACGGTGAACGCGTCTCGGGTGGTCCGAAGCGTGACGAGGCACGGCTGGACGGACGCGCCGGTCCGAGGGTCGGTCGTGTCGACGATCCCGTTGAACACCACCGTCTCCACAAGCCCGGAGCGGTCCGCCTCGAACAATTCGTGCACCGTCCGCAACGTGACCTGGGCAACGAGATTCGCGTACCGTTCCTTGATCTCCTTAGCTGGGCGGGCAGCAGTGGTGATCTCGTCGCGAGACTTGATATACCGATATTCGCGGACCGCAGGGATCACGTCCAGGGTTGGCAGATGGTACTCGACCACCAACTGCCGAGACTCCGGCACGTAGGCGAGGCGGTAGTGCTGGGGGAAATCGTCGGGGTAGACGGAGTTGTCCAGCACCATGCCGAAGTATTCGACCACGCGCTCGGGTTCGGCGGCGGCGAGGGCCGCCGCGAAGCGCTCGATTTCCGCGTTGTGCGCAGTGACTTCCGCGTCGACCTTCGCGCAGTGCTGCTGGTACTTATGGTGTGCGGCAGCCAGTCGGCGCTGCCGATCAGCCTCGGCCGCCGCGTGTTGCGTCTGAGCCTGCGCGAACGACTGCTGTGCCGCTGCCATCTGCTGCTGGTGGCGGGCTTGGCCACCGAATATCTTGCTGATCCCGCTTGGGGCGGGGGGAGCGAAGCGCCGCCAGTCCGGAGGAGCCAGGGGCGTGCCGAGGGGCCCGGGGTCGAAAGGCGGGTGCTTCGCGGACCGCCGCAGGCGACGGAGATCGATGTGGTCGTCGACCTCGAGCGTTGCCGCGAGGAGGTTGTCCAACTCTTCGAGGTGCGACTGTAGATCAGCGTTGTCGGCGACCACCTCCGCCGCACGCGCTTCCCCGTAAAGCCGCTTTTTCTCGCGCTCGTTCGCGGCGCTGGCGCGCTGCGCGGCCTTCATCGCGCGATCTGCCTCACGGCGCATCTGTTGCTGATGTCGGTAGGCGGCGGCCTGAGCCTGCTTCTGGGCGCGCACCTGCCGCGCGTGCGCCCGTTGCATCTCCTTGAGGATGCCCACAGTCGTTCCTAGGTGTCAGGAGGGGTGCGGAATCGACACCTTATCCAGTGCGCAGGACACTCGGGCTCTGCCGAATGTCGAAATGGCGGCCATGGGAGGTCAAATCCAGGCCGAATGTCCATGTGCGCCTGATTCTAATGTCAGATCTCAGACAGATTCTCTTTCCCGGACTGTCGCTCGGCGGAGGCGTTCTACCGACTCTCGGCGTGCCGGTCCGGCGGAACGGACGGCGTTCGCGCCTGCGCCGTCCGAACTGCCCGATCAACACAAGGGTGCACATGCTCTCCGCTCGGTGTCCACTGCCGAACCTAGGTCGCTGATCCTCGACCGAGCCACCTCACTGGTCGACTACCTCATGGTGTACGGGCGCAATTGGAGAAGCCCGCCCGGACGGTGCCGCACAGCGACGTCTTCTGGCAGCACGACCTGCCAGCCCACCCGACTGCCCGTTTGGTGTCTCAACGGACGGCAGCAATTGGTTGCGGTGGGTCTGCAGTCTTGGGTTTGGACAACCACAAGGTTCAGCGGTTGCTGCTCCATGCCGTGGGACAACATCACGCCACCACCCAGGTCGGAACGGATACCAAGCAGCAGATGAGCTGCTTCCCAGCGGGTGAGCCGTCTATATCAGGCGGCAATCGCTCGGGCGGCGGCGTACATGTCGGCGGGCAGCGGAGTCCGCAGCTCCCAGAGGATCCGCATCGGCCGGTCGCCGCTGTGCTCCCGGTACGTCATCGGCCCCGCGTACAGGTACGGCGGCGCGCCGAGATCCCGGTCGGCGATCTTGGTCTCGCGGACGAACAGGTGGACGGTCGAGCTCTGCGCGACGTGGTTGACGTACCGCCGCCCGGTGGCCGAGCCCGACGACGTGGTGCTCTGCGACTCCCACTGGAACAGCTTGTCGGTTATGGCGCGGTCGGCGTACATCGTGGTGGGGGAGTAGTGCTCCTCGGACTTCACGAGCGTGACGAAGAACAGATCCGCTCGCTCGTCGGGCAGCCACTTCACGCCCTCGCGCAGCGAGCCCGGGTTGGTCATGCCGAACGCCGCGCACGCTTCGTTGCGGCTGTAGCGGGCGTGCACCCGCAGCGGTACCCGATCCTGGGCAGGCGGCTCGGTGACCCGGTGGATACGGTCGCGCAGTACCTCGGCCACCTGCCGCAGTTCGGCGCAGCGCGCCGGTTCCGCCCACAGCCGCTTGAGCCGGGCGTCGCGTTCGGTCAGCGGCACCGACGGACCCCACAAGCTGAAGTGCAACATGTCGAGCAGCCGTCCGGCGGCGGGGCGCTGGCCGGCGGCGACCCGGGCGAGCAGATCCAACCTGTCGACGTCGTCGGTGTGCAGCATCCGACCGATGGTCCGGCTCAGGTCCCTGTCGTCCGGGCCACAGGCCGTCGTGTCGAGGCCGGCCAGGCGGCGTAGCCCGGCCCAGCCGCCGAGGCTCCCCGACCGGTAGACGTCCTCGATCTCCAGGCCGGTCTCGCGCAGGAATCTTGCGAGGCTGACGTCGCCGAGTTGCCGTAGCTCCGCCACCAGCGCGTTCTTCGACGTCGGCATCGCCGACTTGAGATTGCGGAGGACGATGTCCTTCGCCACCCGGTCCAGTTCGATGTGGCAGCCGCTTGGCAGCGAGGGGAAGTCCTCCCGCACGGCGGCTTCGACAGCCCGTCGGCTCACCCCGGCAAGTGCCCGCCAGCGCAGATCGAAGCGGAAGTTCGCGTGCTGGCCGCCGATGAAGTCGAGCACTGTCAGACACGGCTTGCCGTCGTCCAGCCGCAGGCCCCGGCCGAGTTGTTGGAGGAAGATCGTGGCGCTCTCGGTGGGGCGCAACATGAGGATGGTGTCGACCATCGGCAGGTCGACGCCCTCGTTGAACAGGTCGACGGTGAAGAGCACTCTCAGCTCGCGCTTGCGGAAGCGGTCAATCAGCGCGTGCTGATCTGCCCGCTTGATGCTTGATGTCACGGCCGCCGACGGCACACCGTGCCGCGTGAACCAGTCGGCCATGAACCGCGCGTGCCCACGGCTGACGCAGAAGCCGAGCGCACGCATCTGCCCGACATCAGCGATGCGTGTGACCGCTTGCAGGATGAGTCGGGCCCGAGCGTGGTTGCCTGTGTAGACGCCTTCTAGTTCGCTGGTGTCGTACCCCTGCCCGCGCTTCCACCGCACGTGGGACAGGTCCACGTCGTCGTGCAGCCCGAAGTACTGGAACGGCGCCAGCAACTGCCGTTCGAGGGCATCCCACAGGTGCAGCTCCACCGTCGCACGGCCGTCGAACCACGAGCGCACGTCCCGGCCGTCACTCCGCTCGGGAGTCGCGGTCAGACCCAGGAGTACGCGCGGCCGAAGCCGCTCCAGCAACGCCGTGTACGTGGCCGCCTCGGCGTGATGGAACTCGTCCACGATGACCATGTCGTACGCCTCGGGGTCGATCTCCTGCCGGTGCAGCGACTGGATCGACGCGAAGATGTGCTTCCAGCCCTGCGGCCGATCGCCGCCGACAAGCGTCTCGCCGAACGTGCCGTCGCCCATGACCTGGCGGAACACCGACCGGCTCTGTCGCAGGATCTGCTCCTGGTGTGCGACGAAGAGCAGCGAGTCGACATGCCCCGCCCGCTGGAGCCGGCGATAGTCAAGCGCTGCCACCACGGTTTTGCCGGTGCCGGTCGCCATCACCACCAGGTTGCGCCAGCGGCCGTGCACCAGCCGTTCGGCGTTGAGGTCGTCAAGAACCTCCTGCTGGTACGGGAACGGCCGGACGTCCAGGTTCGCGATTTCGGTCGGCGCGTCGTCGTCGCGTTCCCCACGCAACGCGACGCGCAGGCGCTCGGCGTCGGTGGCCGGGTCGTAGGTCTCGAACGCCGAGTCGTGCCAGTAGTCGGCGAACGTCGCCTCAAACGTGTCGATGACGTGCGGCTGCTCCAGGTTCGAGATGCGCACGTTCCACTCCACGCCGTCGACAAGCGCGGCCTTGGACAGGTTCGAGGAGCCGACGTACGCGGTGGTGGTGCCGTTGTTGCGCCGGAACAGCCAAGCTTTCGCGTGCAGGCGGGTGGTACGGGTTTCGTAGGAGACCTTGATCTCGGCGCCCAGCTCGGCGAGCCGATCAAGTGCCCGCTGGTCGGTGGCGCCCATATACGTGGTCGTGATGACGCGGACCCGGCCACCCCTCGCGATCACCTCGGTGATCGCGGGCTCGATGATGCGCAGCCCGTGCCACTTGATGAACGCGCAGAGCAGGTCCACCTCGTCCGCCGAGGCCATCTCGTGGCTGACCTCGTGGCCGATCCGCGGCTGGTGCCGGCCGTTGACCAGGAGCGCGCCGGTGGAGAGCGGTGTCGAGGGGCGGATCGGGAAGACAGGCGCGGCCGGCGGGGTGGGCGGCGCGGCGATGGCGTGCAGCAGACGTTGGGCGTCGGCCACCTGGTCGTCGGCGGTAACGGCACGCGGCTCGGCCTGAGCGATGTGCGCGGCGATGCGGTTCGCCAGGTCGACCTGCCGGGCGAGCTTGTTGTCACCGCCGCCGACGCCGAGGAGCGCTCGCCGGGCCAGGCCAGCTATGTGCCGGGCCAGGAGTTCATGCGCGTCAGCGGGATCCAGCTTCTCGTCGCGGACAAGGGCGTTGTCGATGTGCCGGAGCTGCGTCGCCAGCTTCTCCGTGATCAGGTGCTCGTAGATGCCCTGTTCAAGATCCCCCACGAAGGCAAGCTAGCCGCGATGAACGCCGGGCGGAAGCCGGTGCGGTAGGTGTCAGGAGCTTTCTCCTTCCGCCTGTCAGATCATCGACACGGTCTCCGGGATACCTCATCGACGCGCTGGCCCGATGGGCTTGGTGCGGACCTCGAACAGCGGTGCGCCATCCCGCGCGGGCTGCAGCCGGCCGGCCGGCTGCCATCCCCAGGAGTCGTACGCGCGCTGGGCAGGGGCGTTGTCGGGCCGTACGAGCAGCGTGGCGCGTTGTTCCCGCCGCGTGCTCAGGAGCCGGTCGTGGAGTGCCCGGGCGATCCCCCGGCGTTGCCACGAGCGCCGCACCAGCAATTCGCAGACCGCGAAAGTCCGGTGCCCGTCTTCGTCCGTGAAGCCGTCCGGCACCGGCTCATGAATGCCGTCCCACCAACGCGAATCGGCTCCGAGCGGGAAGCCGTACACGTAGCCGACCAGATCGTCATCGATCCTGGCCGTCACCAGCTCCCAGCCTTCCCGGGGCATGTGTGCCGCGAGCTGCTGTTCGTACCGCTCGGCCGTGTAACGCGGGCCGTCGTCGGCGTGCGCGTCGAGGTAAACGTCCACAAGCTGGTCTACCAGGCCCTCGGCTCCCGCTGCGGTCTCCTGCCGTAGTCGCAGATTCTCCAGCACGATCACAGGATCCCACCCGGGCGGCAGTCACTCGCCGAGAGGCTCTCAGACGAGATCGGCGAATGGCTTCCAACGTAGACCGTGGTCGCCTTGGATGACCGACTGCAATCGCTTGTCAAACTCGGCTGCGACCTTCCCCGAACTTGCGAGAAGCGGCGTGGCAGCAGCGATCATCTTGAGCTCGCGGGCTTCCCGCAGAAGTGGCCAGTCGCGGTCGGACGTCACGTCATACCCGTACGCCTCGGCGAGCGCCCGATGCGCCCCGGTCTTCCCGAAGCGGACCTCACCCACGGCGACCGCTGCCAGGTCCACCTGCCAAGGCCCGAGACAAGTGGCGTCGAAGTCGCAGAGCAGGATGCCGCGCGACGCATCCCGGAGAAGGTTGCCGACGTGCGCGTCCCCGTGGATGAGCGACTGCTTCCCGCGCTGGTTGAGGTCGGCGACCTGCGGCTCCAGGCGGTCGCACCACGCCGCCAGGTAATCGTGGTCGTCGGCGGTCAACCCGTCGGCATCCGCCAGGCGTCGACGCGCGTCCCCGATCGGATCCCAGGTGGCCAGCGGGAAGGGCGGGGGTCCGAGCGCATGAAACCGCTGCAGCGCCGAGCCGAGGTCATTCATCGTCGGAGTAGGCGCGGCGGGTGGCACGTAGACCCACACCGAGGCCACCAAGTCACCGACCGCAACCGGCTGCGCCACGCCGGGCGCCAGCCGGATCGTGGGCGCGTCCAGCTCGGCGAACCATCGCGCAAGCTGAACGACCTTCGTCACCCGGCCCCGGAGCCGGTGCGTCCGCGCGATGCGGATGACGAGCCCGGATTCCGGCAACGCGAACACGGCGTTGTTGGTCAGCCGAAGGAGGCGGGCATCCTCGGTCGGCACCTCAAGTCCGCCGGCGATCTCCCGCATGGCGAGGGTCATCGCTTCTTCCGAGAACCGTCCGTTCATACCGTGGCCGCAGCTCGTGCGGTGAGCGTCCGTTCGAATTCGGCAACGACGGCAAGGTGGCGGTGCCGTCGGAGATCACGGCGTAGGTTGAGTACTCGATCAACGACTCGACTGGAACTCAGCGCTCGCGACTGCTCGACCACGCGCGTGCCGACAGCGACCGCCCGCTCGGGCTCATCGGTGAGGAAGAGCGCGCTGCACAGGCCGACCTCGTTCAGGACCATGCTGCGGACGTTCGCCGGGCCGAAGGCGACGATCGCCTCTTCGACGCTCCGCACCGCCTGCGTCGCGTGCGTTCCGGCCTGCCGAGCCATGTCGCGGTACACGCGACCGTACTGCGCTAGCAGCTCGCCACGGTCGTAGAAGGCCATCCAGGTTGGCTCGCGCTCGGGATCCACACGCTCGAACTGATCACTCGCCTGACCGAGGAGGGCCAGCGCGTTCTGGTGGTCGCCGAGTGCGGCTGACGAGGCTGCCTCCGCGCCCCAGAGCAGCGCCTTCACGGCAGGGGTCGCCCGGGATCCCAGCTCTGAGTGGGCCAGCCGCAGCGTGGCCAGAGCATCGTGGTTATGCCGAAGGTGTTGCAGTTGCTTGGCCTGCGAGTAGCGGATCAGAGCCGCCAGCGGAGCGTCGTCAGCGGACATCGCGGCCCGCTCGCCGGCGGCGAAATGCCGTTGAGCGTCCGCGTGCCGGCCAGCGTCGAGCGCGGTCCAGCCAGCCAACTGGCGAGCTGCCGCGATGGCCGCGACCAGGCGGGGTGTCACCCCGGGCGAGTGCGACCAGTCGAGCATGCGGTACACCGACTCCGCGAACCGGGCGACCTCCCGATAGAGCAGACCGCCACCGCATTCGTAGTCGACCGACCGGTAGAGCTCCAGTACCGCGTTTAGTCGAGTCACGTCCGCGCTGCCGATTCGGCGAGGACGGGGATCCTCAGGGGCTCCGACCAGCCCGGCTCCCGCCGAAACCGCCGCGATGCCAGCCAGGAGGGTCCGCCGGCCCAGGTCTGGTGCGGCGCGGCTCCCGTCGGCCCGAGGGCTGCCCGGGGAGGCGGGACCGACGGCGAACCAGAGAGATCCCGGCGGGACGCGGAGCACTGTCGCCCAGTGCGCCAGCCGGTCGAGATGCACCAGGGCGGGGCCGTTCTCGATCCGGCTCAACTGCGCCTGCGTGATCCCCAGCCACCCCGCGACGACGCTCTGCGGCAGCGGGCTCCGCCCGTGGTACGGGTGGTGTCGGTACGCCCGGATCACCTGCCCGAGGTGCCGTCCGGCCAGCGCCGCCCGGAGCGGCTCATGGTCCCAGAACGAGTCGGGCACGGCGGGCGGCGTGCTGAGGCGGTCGCGCTCGGCGGCCTGGCAGGGCGCGCAGCGTCCCGTGTCGTTGTCGCGCGCCAGGCGCCCGCCGCAGCGGGGGCAGTTCGCAGGTGTCACCGGCAACCTCGCCGTTCGCGGAGAACCTGTGTCCGAAGTCGAGCCTAGCCATTCAACCCGTTCCGGAGCGGCCCGGTATACGCACCGCGCATATCGCCGGATGTCTCGCGGCGGTGACTGAGCGTATGCAGTGTGCGCATGACGACCACGATCATCAGCGCATGGGCTTCCTGCCGGGAAGGCCTGAGAGTCGGCGCATGGCCCGGGGCGGGTGCTGGGCTCCGGCGGCGTCGCGTCCCCCGATCGCGGCTGTCCACCGACCCCGTCCGCCCCGGTGCCGCTCCACGACACACACCCGACCCCGGAGGCGCCCACCGATGTCCGCCGACTTTCCCGTCCTCACCCCGGTCACCGACGAGGATCTGCTCGTCGCCGCGCTGGCCGTGCGCGTACACGTGCCTGAGCACTGGCCGCAGGGGCCGTTGTGTCGCAGCGAGCGCGTCCCGTACCCCTGCCGGCTGGCCCGGTGGGGGAGGGCGACGCTCGCCGCGGCCGGGCTGCCCGACGAGGCCGTGGCGGCCGGGATGGTGGCGTCGTGATCTACGTGACCGGGGAGCGGGTGCAGGCGTACCAGGTGCGCAGCGCGGTCTTCGACACCCGCTGGCGCGGGCTGGACCCGGCGCAGGTGCACGACTACCTGTGCCGGGTCGCCGACGAGATGGACCGCCTGCACCGCGAACTGGCCACCGCCCGGACCGAGTCGGAGCGGGTCTGTCAGGCGTTGCGGCAGTGGCAGTCCCGCCACAACGGGTGCCGGCGACGCGGTCACGATGACTGAGCCTCGCTGGATCATCCATCTGCCGACCACGCTGACCAGCCGGGACGCCGCCGCCGACCTGGCCGCAGCGCTCGCCCGGTCGCTCGGGCACCTGGATGCCGTCGATTTCGGCGAGACCACGCTCAGCGAGGAGGACGCACAGCACGTGCGGTACCGGGTCTGGTGCGATCAGCGGTTGCCCGAGGGTGGACGCTGTGGGCTGCGGAACGGTCACGGCGGGTCGTGCTGGGCGACGGAGCCGCGCTGACGCCGGTACCGTCCCCGCCGTGCTGGACACCGAAGAACTACTCGCCGAGTTCACGTCGCCCCGCCCGTACACGATGGCGGTCGTCGCCGACGCGCCGGCCGCGCCCGGCGTGCACCTGGTGCTCGACGGTGGCGTGGTGGTCTACGTCGGCTACACCGGCAACCTGCGCTCCCGGCTGCGGCAGCACCTCACCGGCAACCGCGACTCGTCGGTCCTGCATGACCAGGTCGGCCAGCTCCTCGACACCCCGGGCCAGGCCGCGACCCGCGACGACATCGCCGGGTGGCTGGGGCGGCGCGAGGTCCGCTGGCTGAAGACCGACCACCCCGAGGGTACGAAGGACGCGCTGGTCCTGGCGTTGCGTCCCCGCTTCAACCGCCAGGTGCCCCGGCCCCGCTAGGTGTCGGATCGCGTCGCGCGCAGCGCGTCCACCACCACAGCCCATCGGTTCGGCGACATCTCTTCCGGCGTCCGCAGCACGTCCCCGTCGTGCACCACCACCCCCGCCTCACGCAGCCGCTCCAGGTTCGGCTGGTATGCCGGATGCGCGGTAAGCACGGCTTTGACCCGGGGAAACACCTGGATCGGCAGGCCGGAGCCGAGCAGCTCGTTGAGGATGCCCAGGACAAGTGTGTCGCTCGCGCCGGTTGCCCACTTGTTCAGCGTGTTGAACGTGGCGGGCACGACCGCAGCGACGTCGGCCGGAGGGTGCGGCTCGGGGTCGTCGGGGCGGCGCCACTGCGCCCGCACCGGATATCCGGTCTGGTCGGCGAGTACGTCACAGTCGAGCCAGCTCGCAGCGATCGGCGTGGCGATCAGACACACTCGCCACCCGTCGGCCATGAGCAGCTCGACGAGTTCGCCGATCCGCTGGGCCGGGGGAGCGGCGCAGACGATGAGGTAGAGCACCGGCGCTTGACTCATGCCCGCAGTTTTACCCGGCGCGTGTTAAGAAGGGGCCCCGCCTCTACCGGAGACGTTAAAAGGGGGCCCTTCCTTGCACGAAGCGGAGCTGGTGATCCAACGGGTGCTGCGGGACCTCCGGGAGGGGGCGCATCGCGGCGTCGTGGTGGACTCGCCGCCGGGCGCCGGGAAGTCCACCCTCGTGGTCCGCGCCGCGGTCGAGATCGCCGCCACCGGCGACCCGCTGATGATCGTGGCGCAGACCAACGAGCAGGTGGACGACCTCATCGACCGGCTCGGCCGTAAGGCCCCGGAGCTGCGCGTCGGGCGGCTCTCCGCGACCGACTACCGGCCCACCGGGCGGGTCACCGGCCATCCGGCGGTCCGGGTCGCGGCGAAGGTCGCCGACCTGGGCGGGCCGGCGGTGACCATCGGTACGGCGGCCAAGTGGGCCACCGTCACCGAGGGGAGCTGGCCGTGGGCGATCGTGGACGAGGCGTACCAGATGCGCGCGGACGCGCTGCTGCGCGTGGCGGGGCGGTTCGAGCGGGCGCTGTTCGTCGGTGATCCCGGGCAGCTCGATCCCTTCTCCACAGTGGAGACGTTCCGCTGGACCGGGCTGACCTGGGATCCGATGCAGTCGGCGGTGGCGACGCTGCTGCGGCACAACCCGGAGCTGCCGGTGCACCGGCTGCCGGTGTCGTGGCGGCTGCCCGACTCGGCCGCGCCCGTCGTGTCCGCCGCGTTCTACCCGTTCACCGGGTTCCGGGCCGGTACCGGGCCGGCCGACCGGGTGCTGACGTTCACCGAGCCCGGTCCGGGGGACGCCTACGACGCCTCGGTGGAGGTGGCCGCCGCGACCGGCTGGGCGTTGCACGAGCTGCCGGCCCGGCACACGGTGCGTACCGATGGGGAAGCCGCCGCGGCCTGCGCGGAGCTGGCGTTGCGGGTGCTGGCGCGCGGCGCGGTCGCGGTGAGCGAGGCCGCGCCGGGCGGCGCGCCGGTCACCGCGGACCGGATCGCCGTCGGGGCCGCGCACCGCGACCAGGTCGCGGCCATCCGGTCCCGGCTGGGCACGGCCGGGGCGGGCATCACTGTGGACACGGCCAACCGGCTCCAGGGCCGGGAGTACGACGTGACGATAGTGCTGCACCCGCTCTCGGGCCGACGGGACGCGACCGCGTTCCACCTGGAGTCGGGGCGGCTGTGCGTGCTGGCGTCGCGGCACCGGCACGCCTGCGTGGTGGTGGCCCGGGCGGGGATCGGTGAGCTGCTCGACGCGTACCCGTCGACCGAGCGGGTGCACCTGGACGTGCCGGTGAAGTTCCCGGACGGCTGGGAGGCCAACCAGACGGTGCTGACCCACCTGGACGCGCACCGGGCGTGACGAGGGGCCGTCGTGGCATGTGCGGCGAACCGAACGGATCTTCCGGCGGTTGAGGGCGGTGGGCACGATGGCCGGATGTACCCTCACGACCCGTATCAGCAGGATCCGTACCAGCAGCAGTACCCGCCGCCGCAGTACCCGCAGTACCCGCCGCAGGCGTACGCGCCGCAGCCGGAGCAGCCGACGAACAGGTGGGCGATCGTCCTGTGGGTGGCGCTGCCGGCGCTGCTGGTGATCCTGTGCTGTGCCGGCTGTGTCGCGTCCGGGTTCGCGGGCGGGTTCATCGAGGGGTTCAACGAGGGCTATTCGTCGTCGTAGGCGTACCTCGGCGCGCGCCGCTGGCGGCGGTGCGTTAGACATGGATCATGACCGCGAGTGTGCTGCCCTGGCTGGGTGGGGGCGTGGTGGCCCTGGCGGCCGGGTTCCTCGCCGCGTTGCTGCCCCGGCGACGTGCCCGCGCGCAGAGCCGGCGTGTCGCCTGGTCCTCGGCGCGGGCGGCGATCCACGACGCCACGGTCAGCCGGGACGCGTCCCCGACCGCGGTGCCGGAGGCGGAGCGGCTGCTGGCCCGGGCCGAGCTGCTCGCCGCCGGTCGGGGCGGCGCCGACGCGGCCCGGGCCGCGGCCGAGCACGCGCGCCGGGCCGACGAGCTGTGGCGGGCGGGCCGGTGAGCGCGCCGAAGCTGCCGGTGCGCCGGGAGCTGGTGCGCTGGTCGCTGCTGGCCGCCGCGGCGGCAGTGCTGGTGGTGTTCCTGGGGGCGCAACGGCAGAGCGTGGAGGTCAGCTACGGGCGGTCCCCGTCGGCGGGCGCGCTGCCGCAGGAGGGGTCGGCCGGGGAGCTGAGCGACGCGAGCGTGCCGTCGGTCGAGGAGATGACCGCGCTGGTCGCGGCCGAACCGGTGGTGCGGCTGCCCGGGGCGGTCGCGCGCTGGGACGAGCAGCGGGTACGTGAGGCCATCGGTGACCGCGGCACCCGGATCCTGGTCGCCCCGCCCGGTCTGGACGAGGCGGAACGACGCCGGGTCAAGGACGTGGAGAACGCCGAGATCCGGATCGTCGGCACCGAGGTCAGCGGCGGGCTCTACGTGGCTTCGCCGGACGACCTGCCGGGCTGGCGGGCCCGGTTCGCCACCCGTGACGTGACCGGCCCGCTGCTCACGCTGCTGGCGACGCTGCACGACCAGCCGACGCCGCCGGACCGCGACGACCTGCGCTGGCGGGAACCGACCGGTCCGGAGCTGGCCCCGATGGTGGCCGCGTTGCGCGCCACCGGCCGGTACGTGGGCCCCGGCGCCACGCTGACCAAGCTGCCGGAGAAGGCGGCGAGCAGCGCGTTCCCGGACGGGGCCTGGTTCGTGGTGCTGCCCGCGCAGCCGTACGGGGAGCCGCTGCCCGCGTACGGGCCGGCGCTGCACCGGCTCGCCCCGGATCAGCCGCTCCTGGTGATGTACGGCGACTGGATCGAGTACCACGGTCCGAGTGCGGCGGAGTTCGCCGAGGTGGCGGGCGCGAGCTTCTACGCCCAGTTCGGCAGCCGGCTCGGCCGGTACGCCTACCCGCAGCAGAACGTGCTCGCCACGTACCTGGGCCAGGTGACCGACGTGCGGTACGCGGGGCTGTTCGACCGTCCGCTGCCGTACCGGCCGTTCGACCCGCTGCGGGTGGCGCTGCCGGCGCTGCCCTGGATCTTCGCCGCCTGCGTGGCCGGTTTCGTGGCGCTGTCGATCCGTACCGTGCGGGGCAGCGGTCGCCGTCCGGCCGACGTCGGTCCGGGCGGTACGCCGGCCCGGCTGGCCGGGCTCTCCGCGCTGGCGGTGGAGCTGTCGCTGCTCACCGACGCCCGCACCGACCCGGCGCTGGTGCGGGGCGTGGGCCGGTTGCGGGCGGCCCGGGACGCGCTGGGCGAGGGGTTGCCCGACCGGCACGTACGCGAATTGCTGGCCGACGCGGCGGCCGAGCTGGACGACGTGGCCCGGCACGTGCGGATGCCCGGCTACCGGCCGGACGTCTACCTGCGGGCGAGGCTGTCGTGAGCGGCGTCGCGACCCGGCCCGCGCGGGTGCCCGCCCGGCGCGGCGCGGCGGCGACCGGTCCGCGCCGGCTGCTCGGCCGCCTGGTCGGCACCGCCTTCGGCCGGGCGACGCTCGCCTGCCTGGCGCTGGCCGGCTGGGCGCTGTGGTCCGGCGGCATCCTGGACGGGCCGGTCGCGCGGCAGGTGCGCGTCTCGTCGGTCTACGCCGCTCCCGGGGTGGACCTGGACCGGGCCGCCGCCGAGCGGGTCATCGGCAACCGGCGGCTGGTGGTGCTGATCATGGAGCCGGGCGCCGACCTGCGCGAGGCGTGCGCCGACACGAAGCGCGCCGCCCAGGGCACGCTGGTGCTGGCGATGAGCCGCGACGGCGAGGACTGGGACACCTACGGCTGCTCCCGGCTCGGTGGCGACGGGGCCAAGGACCTCGGCCGGGCCGTGGTCGCCGAGACCACCATCGGCCGGGGCGCCGACGCGTTCGTGGACCGGCCGGTCGAGGCGCTGAAGGTGATCGTGCTCAACTACGACCGGCTGGTCCGGGCCGGTCTGGTGCCGGACGGCGCTCGTACCATCAGCCCGTCGCTGCCCCGGTACCTGCTGGCCGGTGGCGCGGTGACCGGCGTGGTGGCCGGCGCGGCGGTGCTCTGGTTCGGCGGTCGCCGGGCCGGTCGCCTGGCCGACGCGCGCCGGGCCGGGCGGGACGCGCGCGCCGACGAACGGGCCGCGCTCGGCGCCGCCACCGCTGTGCTCGCCCAGCAGATCATCGACCTGGACGGGTACGCCGGTCCGGCCGCGCCGGCGCACCGGCGGCTGGCCGCCGACTACGTCGGCCTGCTCGACGAGGTGTCCGAGGTGGACGACGACGCCGGGGCGTTGCGCCGGCTCCGGGAGCGGGTCGAGGAGCTGAACCGCCGCGCGGCGGCTCTGGCCGACGACGCCGCGTCCGGGCGGGGCGCCGATCGCGCGGGTGGCCGCAAGCAGGACAAGCCGCCGGCCGGGAGCGCCGGCAGGTCGGCGGGCGGGCGTCCGGGCCGGACGGCGGCCGGCGCGCCGGGGAAGGGCCGGACGCGCGGACGGGGCCGGCGGTGACCCGCCGACCCCGTCGTCACTGCGTCGTCAGCGCTGGGCGCCCACCGTCGCGGCGGCCGGCCAGCTGCCGGTGAAGACCTGGGCGGGCGTCGCGCTGCGGGCCGCGAAGCCGAACAGCGAGTCGACCCGGGAGGCCTCGGCGGAGCTGGGGTACGGGTTGGTGCAGCTCGTACCGGCGCTGCCGCCGGACATCAGGATGGCGCAGTTGCCGTTGTAGTTGTCCGGCAGGCCGAGAATGTGGCCGATCTCGTGCGTCATGATGCGCAGTGCCGAGTACTGCTGGGCCTGGTTGTAATCGATCACCACGCGGCCGTTGCCGAGGCTGGTGCGCTGGGCGTACGAGCCGCCGCCGTAGGTGTAGGTGATCCGCAGGTTGGACCCGCACTGGGCCATGTTGATGTTGTTCGTGTAGTTGTTCCAGATCGCCGCCGCCTGCACCGCCGTGTTGGCGAACGGGCCGGCCTGGCTGATGTTGTAGCAGACGTTGCGGACGGCGGCGGAGGCCGGAGCCGGGTTGACGGCTACCGCGCCGAGCGCTGCCAGCGTCGCGGCCGCGAGGGTGGCGAGGATCCGGGACAGCTTGGGCTTACGCATGGTTCACACTCCTTGGGATGGGGGGTGAGCGGAACGCCGCCAGCCTATAGATTGGTATCCATCGATATCAAGTATCGCGGTGAACTGACCGGGCTCGATCATCCGTACCACTTGTCGTGCGGACCACGGAGCTGGTGACCTGTCCCCGCGAGCCGCGCGACCGGCTCGGCCCGGTCGCCGTACGCGAGGCGGTGCACCGCTGGCTGCGGCTGATCGCGGCGGACGCGGAACTGGCCCCGTACCTGATCGGGGTCGACCGCCGCCGGCTCGCGGCGCTGCTCACCGACCGGCTGGACGCGGCGCTCGGCGGTGTGTGGCGCAGCCCCGGCGGCACCGGCCCGGACGGCGGGCCGGTCCTCGGCGGCGCGCGGCGACCGCCGTTGAGCGAGGAGCAGCGCTGGCGCGTCCTGGACTACCTGGCCGCCGCGCTCTGGACGCTCGACCTGCCGCCGACCGCGCTCGTGGACGCCCAGCGGGCCGTCGCCGGACTGCTGCGCGCCTGATCGCCCACCAGCACAGGAATGGTCGTTCACGCCGCCGGGAATCCCCGGTTTTCCTGTCAACCTCCCGTCACGCGGGGTGTTTTTCTGATCGCTTCCGGTCGATAACGTCGGGCCACTGCCGTCGACGAAGGGCCGACGATGAACGACAACGGACACCCGCTCGACCGCCGGCGACTGCTCGCCGGCGCGGCGGCAGCCTCGGCGGTCACAGTGACCGGCCTGGCCGTCGCCTCCACCGGAGCCGCCGCCGCGGCGGCTCCCGCCCGTCCCGCGACACCGCTGATCGCCCGGGACCGCATCGCCACCGCCGCGCTGCGCGCGCCCGACGGCTCCGCGCCCGCGGTCGGCGTCCAGACCGACTTCCACGCCCGGCTCGCCGCCTGGCTCGCCTTCTGGTCGGCGAACTCGCCGCCGGCCTGGAGTACGCCGGTGCACGTGGTCGCCCGGGTCGAGCCGGCCGGCGACGCGCTGGTGCTGCACGCGATCCGGCACCGCCGCGACGACGAGCTGCACGCCGGGTTCGCCGCCGGCCGGCGCGACGCCACCCACCTGGCCACGCTGGCCAGCCTGCACCACCACTTCCCGGACGTGCGGGTCCGGCCGGACGGCACGATCCGGGTCGCCGACGGACCGGCCGGGTTCACCGGCGCGCCGGAGCAGGTCGCCTTCGCGGTCGCGGCCTGCCGCGAACTGTGGGGCGACGCCGCGGCCACCCCCGGCCGCTGGGCGGAACACGCCGCCCGGGTGCTCGCCCGCGCCGGGCAACGCACCGACGCCGCCTCGCACGCCGGCTGGGCGGCCTTCACCCGAACCAGCCTGCGTCGCGGGCTGGGCACCGAATCGTACGAGTGACCGGAGGAAGCACATGGCCCGCAACGAGTTCCGCTTCGTGGTCGACGGTGTCGACCTGAGCGCCGAGCAGCAGACGCTGATCGCCGCGGAGATCCAGAAGGCCGGCCTGGCCGCCCTGCGTACCGCCGACGCGAAACTGACCAACCCGCTGACCGTCGGCCACGGCAACATCAAGCTGCGCCCCGAGTGGTACGGGCTCTGGGTCATCGACGGCCCGTTCGCCCAGGACCTCGGGCAGAAGATCAACGACATCGGGTTCTGGATCCAGCGGTGACCGACGCCGCCCGGCCGGCCGGCGCGCCGGAGCGGATGTGCCCGAGCACCCCGGCGTCGAACGCCACGGTGTTCCTGGGCATGATCACTCCGGCGGGCCGGGTGGCCTACGTGACCCCGGCCGTACCGGCCGAGGTGGCGCTCGCCGGGCTCGGCGACTCCGACGAGCCGGTCGAGGCACGGGTCCGGCTCGCCGGTCCGTGCGTCACCTCGTCCTGCGGCTTCTGGACCGGCTCGCACTGCGGGCTGGGCGCGCGGATGGCCGCCTCGTACGCCGAGACCGCCCCGCCCGCCGAGGAGGCGCTGCCGAAGTGCGCCATCCGGCGTTCCTGCAGGTGGTTCGCCGAGCAGGGGCCGTCGGCGTGCCCGGCGTGCGCGCACGTGGTGACCGACGCGCGGACCTGATCGCTGTCGTCTTGTCGGACCCCTCGACTAGCGTCGGGAGGTCATGGAGCCGCGGTTCGGCGAGCAGATCATCGGGCGGGAACACCCCGCGGCGCTGTTGCGCGCCGAGGTGGCCCGGCTGACCGCGGGCCACGGCGGCCTCGCCCTGGTCACCGGCGAGCCGGGCATCGGCAAGACCACACTGGTCTCGGCCGCCGCCGACGAGGCCCGCCGAAGCGGCGCGCTCGTGCTCGGCGCCGCGTGCTGGGACTCCGACACCGCCCCCGACTACTGGCCCTGGGTCCAGGTGCTGCGCCGGCTGGCCCGCTTCGCCGACGACCCGTCCGGCGCCCGCGAAGCGGTCGACGCCGGGCTGGCCGCGCTGCTCGGCGAGCGCCCCGCCGGAGAGGGCGACGAAGCGGGGGACGACGGCGACGAGGCGGGGGACGGCGGCCGGGCCGAGTTCGACAGGCACGACGCGGTGACCGCGGCGCTCGTCGCCGTCGCGCAGCACCGGCCGGTCGTGGTGGTCCTCGACGACCTGCACTGGGCCGACCCGGCGTCGGTCCGGCTGCTCCAGTTCGTCACCCGGCACACCTGGTTCGAGCGGCTGCTGTTCGTCGGCACCTACCGGGACGCCGAGGTCGAGTCCGGCGAGCATCCGCTGCGCCCGTTGCTGGTGCCGCTGAGCGCGAAGGCCACCACGGTCACGCTCACCGGCCTCGGCCGGGACGACGTGGCCGCCCTGATGACCCGCACCGCCGGCCGCGAGCCGGGCGCCGATCTGGTCGCCGAGGTGCACCGGCGCACCGGCGGGAACCCGTTCTTCGTCGAGCAGACCGCCCGGCTCTGGCACACCGACGGCCTGACCGACACCATCGCGCCCGGCGTCCGGGAGGTGGTGCGCCGCCGGCTCGACCAGTTGACCGCCCCGGTCGTCGAGGCGCTCACCGTCGCCGCGGTGCTCGGCCACGAGTTCGACAGGGGGACGGTGGCGGCCTGCGTACCCGCTCCGGTCGCACAGGTCGACCGCATGCTCGGCCGCGCCGCCGCGGCCCGGCTGGTGCTGCCCCGGGGCGGCGGGCGGTTCGTCTTCGTGCACGACCTGGTCCGCGAGACGCTCTACGACGGGCTCGCCGCGGACGCGCGGCGGGCCCGGCACGCGAGCGTCGTCCGCGCCGTGGACAGGTCCGACGCGCTCGCCGGCGCGCTCAGCCCCGCCCACCTGGCCCGGCACGCGTGGCTGGCCGGCGCCGAGCTGGACCCGGTACGCGCCGGTGAGCTGCTGGTCACAGCCGCGCGGGACGCGGCCGGCCGGCTCGCCGTGGACGAGTCGGTCCGGCACTACCGGCGGGCGCTCGATCTTCCCGGTGAGCCCGTCCCGCGGGTCCGGCTGCTGCTGGAACTGGCCGGGCTGCTGCACCACATCGGCCCGGCCGAGGAGGTCGAGCGGCTGCTGACCGAGGCCGCCGCGCTGGCCCGGCAGGCCGACGACCCCGGCGTGCTGACCCGGGTGGCGCTCACCGCGCACCGGCGGCACTCGGCCACCCGCCGCCGGCTCGACGCCGACGACCTGGTCCGCGAGGCGTACCGGCGGTTGATCGGCGAGCCGGATCCGCAGCGGTCCGTGCGCAGCCTGGTCACCGACCTGATCACCGCCACCGAGACGCTCGCGAGGCACGGCAGCGACGACGAGGCGCTCACGTTCAGCCTGTGGGCCCGCCACGACACCACCTGGGGGCTCGGGACCGCCGAGGAGCGAGCCCAGGTGACCGCCGAGATCCGGGAGGTGGCCCGTCGCGGCGGCGACCGGGAGACCGAGCTGTGGGCCACCGCGCTGCGCTGGGTCGCGCTGCTGGAACTGGGCGACCCGGGATACCGCCGGGAACTGGCCTCGTTCGTGGCCGGCGCCCGGCAGGGCGAGGTCCCCCGGCAGCGGATGGCGGCCACCATGGACAGCGGCATCATCGCCGCGTTCCGGGGCGACCTCGCCACCGCCGAGGAGTGCTTCGCCGAGGTGGAGAGCCACCCCGAGCCGGAACACTCCGACCACGCCTTCATGACGTACCACATCCGCTGGTCGGTGCTGCTTCTCTACGGCCGCGTCGCCGAGGCCGAGGCCCTGCTCGACAAGGTGGGCGCCGGCCACCCGCAGGCCGAGCTGCTCCGGGCGATCACCGCCGCCGAACGCGGCGACCCGGCCGCCGTACGCGGGCTCACCGCCGGGATCGAGGCCGCCGGCGCCACGTACCCCCGGTCGGTGTCGCCGCTGTGGCTGCGGCTGCGGGCCCAGACGGCGGCAGTGGACGGCGACCCGGGCCGGTGCGCCGAGGCGCGGGCGGCGCTGGCGCCGCACCGGGGACGGTGGATGGCCGCGCTGTTCGGCTGCGACATCGCCGGCCCGGTCGACCTGTGGCTGGCCGCGGTGGACGCGGCCGACGGCCGGTGGGACGACGCGGTCGCCGGTTACACGGCGGCCCGGGACGCCGCCGACCGGCTGGGCGCTCGCCCGTGGTCGGTGCTGGCCCGGGTCGGGCTGGTGGCCGCGCTGACCGGGCGCGACGGGCCGGGCGACGCGGCCGAGGCGCGGCGGCTGCGCGCCGCGACGGCGGCCGAGGCGCGGGCGCTGGGCATGAGACAGGTGCCCGGCCGGCTGGCCGCCGCCCGGGCGGACCCTCCGGCGGTGGCGGTCTCTCCGCTGACCGCTGTTCGCCCGGCGGTGTCCGCTCCGCCGGAGTTCCGCCCGGACGGGCCGGTGTGGCGCCTCGGGTACGGCGGTGTGGTGGTGCACCTACCCGACGCCAAAGGGCTGCACGACCTGCGGCTGCTGTTGAGCCGGCCCGGCACCGACGTGCCCGCCGTCGAGTTGCTCGACCCGGCCGCCGGCCCGGAACTTGTCGCGGCCCGCCGCCTCGGCGCCGACCCGGTGCTGGACGACGAGGCGAAGGCCCGCTACCGCCGGCATCTGCGGCGGCTCGACGACGAGATCGACCGGGCCGCCGTACGCCACGACGAGCGGCGGCTGTCCGCGCTGGACGCGGAGCGCGCCGCGCTGCTCGACCAGTTGCGGACCGCCGCCGGGCTGGCCGGGCGCAGCCGCCGCCTCGGTGACCAGGCCGAACGGGCACGCAAGGCGGTGACCGGGCGGATCCGGGACACGCTGCGGCGCATCGACCAGCGGCATCCGGCGCTCGCCGCCCATCTGCGTGAGTCCGTCACCACCGGCGGCGCCTGCCGCTACCTGCCGCCCGAACCGGTGTCCTGGCGGCTCTGACCTGCCGTACGCCGGGGTAACGGGTTCGGGTCCCGCCACCCCGGCGGGCGGTCAGTGGCGGTTGTAGCGGTACATGGTCAGCGTGCCGAAGACGACCACGAAACCGGCGCTCCAGAGCAGCAACCACATCGTGTTCGGGCCGTCCATCGAGCCGGCCATCGCCGCGCGGACCGAGGCGACCAGGTGGGTGATCGGGTTGACCTTGACGAACGCCTGCAGCCAACCGGGCATGGTGGACGGTTCCACGAACACGTTGCTGAGGAACGTCAGCGGGAACAGCACCATCATGCTGACCCCCATCACCGACTTCTCGCTGCGCAGCACCAGGCCGAAGAACGTCCACACCCAGGAGAACGCGAACGAGAAGACCACGAGCAGCCCGATCCCGGCCAGCACCCCGAGCAGCCCGCCGTCGGGGCGGAAGCCGAGCACCAGCCCGACCGAGAGGATGACCACCGCGGCGAGCACGTAGCGCAGCACGTCCCCGAAGATCATCCCGACCAGCGCGGCCGGCCGCCAGACCGGCAGCGTACGGATCCGGTCGAAGACGCCCTTCTCGATGTCGTTGTTCAGCCCGACCCCGGTGTACATGGTGATCATCACGACGCTCGTGACCATGATGCCGGGCAGGAAGAACTGCAGGTACGCACGCGGGCTGTCGGCGAGCGCGCCACCGAACAGGTACGTGAACATCAGCACCATGATGATCGGGAACGCGGTCACGTCGAACAGCTGCTCCGGCACGTGCTTGATCTTCAGCAGGGCCCGCCAGCCGAACGTCAGCGACGCGGCGAGCGGACTCGGCCGGGCCGGCCGTTCCGCCGGGGCGAGCACCGTGGCGAGCGCCTCGGCGGACGGGACGTAGACGGACGGCGCGCGCCCGGTGGTAATCGCGGTGTCGCTCATCGCGCCGCCTCCAGCTCGTCGTCCCGCTCGTCCGCCGGGACGGCCGGGTGGTCGGTCAGGGCCAGGAAGACCTCGTCCAGGCTGGGCTGGCCGAGGGAGAAGTCGTCCACCACGATGCCGGCGCCGGCCAGCTCACCGAGCGCGCGGGCGGCCTGCGCGCTCGCCTCCAGGTCGGTGCCGTCCTCGCCGACCCGGGCGGTCAGCGCCACCGGGTCCGTGTCGAGCTGCACCGGTACGCCCAGCGCCGCCCGCAGCACCTTCTCGGCCTGGGGCCGCTGCCCCGGATCGCGCAGCCGGATGTGGACGCTGCCGGATCCGACCGACGACTTCAACTCGCCCGGGGTGCCCTCCGCGATCACCCGGCCGTGGTCGACCACCGCGATCCGCCCGGCGAGCTGGTCCGCCTCGTCCAGGTACTGCGTGGTCAGCAGCACGGTGGTGCCGTACGCCACCACTGCCCGCACGATCGCCCACACCTGGTTGCGGCTGCGCGGATCCAGCCCGGTGGTCGGCTCGTCCAGGAACAGCAGATCCGGGGTGTTGAGGATGCTCGCGGCGATGTCGATGCGCCGCCGCATCCCGCCGGAGTACTTCTTCACCTGCCGCCCGGCGGCCTCGGTCAGCCCGAAGGCGGCGAGCAGCTGGTCGGCGCGGTCCCGGGCGCCGGCCCGGCTCAGCCCGAGCAGCCGCGCCAGCAGAATCAGGTTCTCCGCACCGGTCAGGTCCTCGTCCAGCGAGGCGTACTGGCCGGTCAGGCTCACCCGGGAGCGGACCGCGTCGGCGTCGCGCACCACGTCGTGGCCGAAGACCCGGGCGGTGCCGCCGTCGGGGCGCAGCAGCGTCGCCAGCACCCGTACGGCTGTGGTCTTGCCGGCGCCGTTGGGGCCCAGCACCCCGTACACGGTGCCGGCGGGGACCCGCAGGTCCAGCCCGTCGAGCGCCCGCGTCGTACCGAAGGACCGGACCAGGCCCTCGGCCTCGACGGCCAGGCCGGTGTTCCGGTTACTCATGGATTGCTACCTCTCTCGTCGGTGTCTCGACAGGCGTACGGCGTGCCGCCGGACCGATCGCCTGTTTCAACGAGGCCGGGGAGCTGTGGTGTTGTGCCGGCCTCACCTCTTCGGCGCCAGACGGTCCGCCAGATCCGATCTGGCGGTGGCGGTTCCCGGCCGACGGCGGCCCGGTACGGGAGAAAGGCGGGGTTATGACCGTTCCCGCAGCAGTCCGCCGGATGACCGGTCGCGGACAGTGCGCGATCGATCTTCTGCCATATGCTGCGCCGGCATCCGACGCACGGGGGGCGTGCCCTGGTTGTGGAGACGCGGACGCCTCTTGAGCGCATTGAAACCGAGAGGGGTCCACCGTGTCCATCGTCCGAAGAGTGCTCGGCGCACTCGCCGTGGCGGCCCTGGCCGTCACCGCCGCACCCACCGCCGCCGGTGCGGCGGCGGATCCGGCAGGCGTGCTCCACCTGACCGTCACCGGGACCGACGGCAGCCCGGCCGGCGGCAACGTCGCCGTGACCGCAGCCGACAGCAGCTACGACAAGGACCTGCTGCCACTGGATGAGTCCGGGCAGCTCAGCGTGGAGGTGCCGGCCGGCGACTACAAGATCGCCATCACCCCGGTGTACAGCGACGGCCAGGACGACGAGGTGCTCCGGCAGTGGGTGCCGGGCCGCACCAGCTGGGCGCAGGCCGGAACGGTCCGGGTGTCCGCGGGGGACACGACGGAGGTCTCCGAGCGCCTGGTCACGCCCAGCGGGTCGACCCTGCGGGCGCGCGACGCGGTCACCGGCGCCGCGGTCGACGGGGTATGCGTGTTCCTCGACCCCCGGCGCAATCCGTGCGGCGACACCCGGGTGACCGTCCCGCCGCTGATCCCCGGCCCGCAGGAGGTGTGGGTCTACACCCGGGACGACACCCACCTGCCCCGCTACGCCACGGTGAACGTCCTGGCCGACGGCAGCGGCACCGCCGTGGTCGTCCTGACCCCGGCCGCGAACGTGGTCTCCCGGGTGGTCGACGCGGTGACCGGCGCACCAGTCGCCGGGGCCTGCGTGACGCCGGCGCCCGCCGGTACCGGCGAGCTGCCCGCCAACCCGGGACGGTACTGCTCCGACGCCTCCGGGAACGTCCGCGTCGGCCTGGTCGCGGCCGGCTCCTGGAACCTGTTCGCCCGCCCCGCCGGCGGATCGGCGTACGGCGCGCAGTGGGTCGGCGCGACCGGCGGCACCGGTGACGTGAAGCAGGCCCGGATGGTCACGCTCCGCGCCGGGCAGACGGTCACCGTGCCCCCGATCCGGCTCGACCGCGCCGGTGTCGTCACCGGCACCGTGACCAGCGCGGCCACCGGCAGGCCGGCGACCTCCGGCACCGTGACGCTCGCGCCCGAGACAGGCGACTTCCCGGATTGGGGAGTGGAGCTGGACGCGCAGGGCCGCTACCGCATCGACTGGCTCGGCCCGTACGCCTGGCCGCTGCTGTTCACCACCGCCGACAACGCCACCCAGTGGTCCGGTGGGTTCGCCCTGCGGGGCAAGGCCGTGCCGGTCACGGTCCGGGCCGGCGCCACCACCGTCTACGACCTTGCCGTACGGCGAGGCGTCCTGGTCACCGGCCGGCTCGTCGACCCGGAGGGCCGCCCGGTGACCGCCGAGCTGACGGTGCGCAACGCGCGTACCCGTGAGGTCATCGGCTGGACGCTGGATCGCGACGGCGAGTACGCGCTGCGCGTGCTCGGCCCCCAGCCGGTCATCGTGGCCTGGCTGTGGACGCCGCCGTTCGTCAGCTACGCCGGCTGGTTCGACGGCGCGGCCCGCCCGGCCGACGCCACCGAGGTGACCCTGCCGGGCACCGGCACCCTGCGGCTGGACGTCGCTGTCGACCGGTACCCGGCCGGCTGAGCGACACGATCCGGTCGAACGGCACGAGCGGTCGATCGGCACGGGCCGGGTGGCGTGTGAGCCACCCGGCCCGGCGCCGGTCAGCGCGCCGAGTCCAGCCGGGTCCGCTGCTCGGCGGTCAGCTCCAGGTCGACAGCGCCCAGGCTCTCCTCCAGCTGCGCCACCGAGGAGAAGCCGACGAGCGGGATCGACGGGATGTCGCCGCCCATCAGCCAGGCCAGCACCACCTGGTTGACGGTGGCCCCGGTCTCGGCGGCCACCGCCCGCAACGCCTCCAGGCGGGCCGGGGTGGCGGGCACCGCGTACTCCTCGCCGAGCCGTTCCGGCCGGACGTACGCGCCCTTGAGCAGCGGCGAGTACGCGACCAGCGTGAGTTGCGGCTCGGCCCGCAGGTAGCTGAGCAGGTCCGGGCCGACCCAGCCGACGTCGCCGTCCCGGTCCAGCTCGCTCGGCACGTCGAGCCGCCGGGGCAGGTAGCTGCGGTGGTACTGCAGCACCTCGTACCCGGGCAACCCGGCCGCGGCGGCGAGCGCCCGCGCCCGCTCCACCCGCCAGGCGCGGTGGTTGCTGGCGCCCAGCAGCCCGACGGTGCCCTCCGCGACCAGCTCGGCAAAGCCCTCCACGGTCTCCCGCAGCGCAACCGTGTGGTCCTCGATGTGGGCGTAGAGCAGGTCGATGCGGTCGAGCCCGAGCCGCTCCCGGCTGCGTTCGGCGGACTCGCGGATCACCTTCGCCGACAGCCCTTCGGGGTTGTCCACGTAGCTGGTGCCCGGGGCGAGTGGCCGGGCACCGAGCTTCGTGGCGATGACCACCTCGTCGCCGACCCCGCGGCTGCGCCGCCAGCGGCCGAGCAGTTCCTCGCTCTCGCCACCCTGGCCCCCGTTCTGCCAGAAGGCATAGTTGTCCGAGGTGTCGATGAACGTGCCGCCGGCCTCCACGTAGCGGTCGAGGATGGCGAACGAGGTGGCCTCGTCGGTGGCGGTGCCGAAGAGCATCGCGCCGAGGCTGAGCACGCTGACCTTGCGGCGCGTCGCAGGGTCGGTGCCGATGGTGCGGTAGCGCATGGATTTCCTCCCCGTCGGAGCTTTGCCGGTCACCCTGCCCCTTCGAGTGCGCGCGAAGTCAAACGTCGAAGGGCCCCGGTTCCCCGGGGCCCTTCGGTGTGCGGCGGTTCAGCTCGGGATGTAGTCGAACTCGTCCGGGTTCGGGCCCGTCCGGCCGTCCTCGCCCCGGTCCAGCGAGGTGAGCCGCTCCATCGCGGTGTCGTCGAGCGTGAAGTCGAAGATCGCGAAGTTCTCCTCGATCCGCTTCGGGGTGGTCGACTTCGGGAAGACGATGTCGCCGCGCTGCACGTGCCAGCGCAGCACCACCTGGGCCGGGCTCCGGCCGACCTGCTCGGCCACGTCGACGACCGTCGGGTCGTCGAGCACCGCGCCCTGCGCGATCGGCGACCACGCCTCGGTGAGGATGCCGTGCGCCTTGTCGTACGCCCGCACCTCCTCGTTGCCGAGGTAGGGGTGCGCCTCGATCTGGTTGACCGCCGGCACCACGTCCGCCTCGGCGGCCAGCCGCTCCAGGTGCGCGACCTGGAAGTTGGACACGCCGATCGACCGGACCGTGCCCGCGTCACGCAGCTCCTCCAGCACCTTCCAGGTGGAGACGAAGTCGCCGTCGTAGCGGGTGGGCAGCGGCCAGTGGATCAGGAACAGGTCGAGGTAGTCGAACTTGAGTTCCCGCAGCGTCTGCTCGAACGCCTTGCGGGCGTCGTCCGGGCGGTGGAAGCCGTTGTTCAGCTTGCTGGTCACGAAGACCTCGCCGCGGTCCAGCCCGGAGGCGCGCAGCGCCTGACCCACCTCGGCCTCGTTGCCGTACATCTGGGCGGTGTCGATGTGCCGGTAGCCGATCTCCAGCGCGGTGCCGACCGCCCGGGCGGTGTCCTTCGGTTCGATCTGGAACACGCCGAAGCCGAGCTGTGGGATGGAGTTTCCGTCGTTGAGCGCGATGTCCGGAACGCTGTTGGGGGCCATGAAGAGTCTCATCTCCGATCGTGCGGTGCCGGGGCGCGTCCGTGCCGCCCGCCCCGGCCGTGCCAACCGGATGTCTCTACCCGCTCGCCACGCTTCCTCACATCGGGGACGAGCGTCAACCCCAGATCGACCGGGCCCACTCCGGGTGGTCGACGAACGGGTTGCGGTTGCCCTGCCAGCGTTCGTAGATCCGCTGGTTGCGTCGCTGCTCGAAGGCGTCCGGCGGGTCCTGGTCGTTCCAGGCCAGCAGCTTCGACAGCCGCCCGAGCCGGGGCGCGGAGCCGTTCGACACCGAGTCGTTCGGTTCCAGGTCCGGCCAGCCGTCGCCGCCCTCGTACCGGATCGCCATGTACAGGATCATCCGGGCCACGTCGCCCTTCACCGCGTCGCGCGGCTCGAACGAGTCGGCGTCGGTGTAGCAGCCGGGCGCCTCGGCGACCGCGCCGCCGCCGGCGTCGAAGTCCTTGTTGCCGCGCAGCGAGTTGACCGACACGTCCTCCGGCCGCAGGTGGTGCACGTCGGTGCCGGGGCCGGTGGCGGTGCCGAAGTCGCCGTGCGACTTGGCCCAGACGTGCTCCCGGTTCCAGTCGTTCGCACCGCCGCCGTTGCTGGTCTTGCTCTGCGAGCGTCCGCTGTAGAGCAGGATCACGTTCGCCGGGTTGGCCGGGTCCTGGTCGGTGTCCTTGAGCGCGTCCCACACCTGGTCGTAGCTGAGCTTCGTCTGCACCCGGATGATGCCGTGCAGCGCGGTGCGCAGCGCCGGCCCGGTCTTGCCGGCCGCGGCCGCGTAGTAGGCGTCGGGCGTGCCGGTCGGCGCCGGGGTCGGGGTCGGGGAAGGGCTCGGCGTGGCCCCGCCGCCGAGGCTCATCGCGCTCGGGTTCTTCAGCCCGCCGTGACTGAAGTACGCGGTCAGCGTGCCGGTCGCGGTCACCTGCCGCCCGCGCAGCGACGGGTTGCCGAGCAGCCCGAAGGTGCTCCGCCAGGCGGCCGTGACCTGCACGTACAGCATCCGGGAGGTACCGGTCTCGCCGGACTGGTCGGCGATGGCGATCGCGGTGTCCGCGGTGAAGCCGGAGGTGAGCACCGTGTTGGTGGCGGTGGGCTGGCCGATGACGTAGCCGGTCACGGTGGCGGTCCGGCCGTCCTGCGCGGCGAGGGCCTGTGCCACGGTCAGTGTGGTCGCGGCCGAGGCGGCGCCGGTCACGCCGAGCGGGATCGCGACCGCGACGGCGAGCACGACCGCCGCGAACATCCGCCCGGATCGCGAGCGGGTGACGCGCTTCATATTCATGAGCAGCAATGCTAGGTGCCGCGGGCCGGTTTGAGGAGAGGCTCAGGCGGCGGTGAGGTCGCGCAGGGCCAGCACCGACCGCCAGTTGCGGGCCGTCGCCACCACACCCAGCTTCTTCTCCAGGTACGCGGCGGTGAACTTCGTCCGCCCGTAGCCGCCGGCCGGGAAGTGCAGGTGCGCCTCCCGGCCGATCACCTCGTACTCCATCGTCTCGCCCGGCGGCACGGCCAGCTCGCGCACCCGCGCGGCGGCGGGCGCGGCCGACAGGAACACCACGAGCACCCGCGTGTGGTCGTTCTGCCGGCCCGCGTACGGGCTGGCGGCGGCCACCGCGGCCAGCTCGTCCCCGTCGCGGACCAGCACCGGCACCCGCAGGCCCAGTTCGTCGCCGAGCCGGTTCGCGATGCCCTCGGCCAGCGTCTCCGGCCGGGCCGGCGGGCTGGTGAAGACCACGTTGCCGCTCTGCAGGTAGGTCTTGACGTCGGTGTGACCGAGGTCGGTGACCACGCGGCGCAGGTCGGCCATGGCCAGCTTGTTGACCCCGACGTTGACGGCCCGCAGCAGAGCGGCGTACCTGGCCATCGGCCCTCCTCGGCTCGTGCTCGGGGCCGACCCTACGTCAGGAGTCCGACAGCCGGGCGTAGACGTCGCCGGAGCGACCGGCCGGGCGGTACGTCTCCAGCAGCCGCACCAGCCCGGCCGCGTCCAGCCAGCTCTCGCTCGCGAACCGCATGGTCTCCACCGGCGAGTAGTTGTAGCGGTACGCGCCCAGCTGTTCCACGAGGTCCAGCGACGCGAGCGCGGCGTCGTGCGCCGGTGGCAGGTACTCGAAGGACAGCCCGCGCACCGGGTGGCTGAGCCCGGACAGCACGTCGACCTCGAAGCCCTCGACGTCGACCTTGCAGAACGCCGGTACGCCGTGCCGCGCCACCAGGTCGTCGAGCGTCACCACAGGCACCTCGACCGACCGGTCCCAGCGGACCCCGGCGAAGCTCGGATCGGCGGTGACCGACTCGATCCAGGACGACGACATGGTGGACACCGTCGGCGTCGCCGACGACAGCTCCAGCCGCGCGCTCCCGGACCGCGCACCGACCGCCGTCGGCTCGATCACCACGTCGGCGTCCCGCCCGAAGCCCAGGCGCAGCACCCGCAGGCAGTCGGGCTGCGGCTCCACCGCGACCACCCGCGCGCCCAGCCGCCGCCAGGTGCGCACCCGGCCGCCGACGTGGGCGCCGATGTCGAAGGCGAGGTCGCCGGGGGAGAGGAACTGCCCGTAGAGCTGCCGGGCACGCCGGTGCTTGGCCGGCTGACCGTGGTAGACGGCCAGGGAACGGGTGATCCCCCAGGCCCGCGCGAGCATCGTCACGACATCCCTAACTGTGAGTGGTGGACTGCGGTCCGAACGCCCGCAGGAAGCGGTCCCGGAACGACTCCATCGGCCAGACCGGGGCCTGCGGGTCCGGGTTGAGCCCGTCCTGCCAGCCCCATCCGGCGATGCGGTCGAGCACTGCCGGGTCCTTCGCGACGACGGTGATCGGCACGTCCTTGCCGGCGTCGTCGCCGGTGATCGTGCGGGCGGGCTGGTGGTCGCCGAGGAACACCAGCACCAGGTTCTCGTCACCGTACCGCTGCACGTAGGAGATGAGCGTGCGCAGCGAGTACACGACGGCCTGCCGGTACGCCTCCCGGGTGCCCTCCGCCGAGCGGTCGGCGCGCGCCGTTCCCTTGTAGACCGAGCCGTCGCCGATGTCGTCCCAGCCGACGAGGGGCGGGACCGGCGTCCACGGCAGGTGACTGGAGAGCAGCGGGATCTCGGCCATCACGGGCGTGCGCCCGGGGCCGCGCTCGCGGCGTTGGAACTCCGCCAGCGTGTACTGGTCCGGTGGCGAGGAAAAGCTGAACAGCGGCCCCTTGTAGCCGAGTTCCTTTGCCCCGTACAGCGTGTCGGGTTCGAAGAATGCCGCCTCCGGCCACGCCCGGTTCAGCGCCGGCATGACGAGCGCGGTCCGCCAGCCGGCGCGCTTGAACGCGCCGTTGAGGGTCAGGTGGTCGCTGCGTACCAGGTTGGTGTAGCGCAACTGGTTGTCGGTGCGGATGCCGCTCATCAGCGTGGCGTGCGCGAGCCAGCTTCCACCGCCGGTGGTGGACGAGGTGAGGAACGCGCTGCGGCTGCCGTAACCGGCCGCGCGCAACTGCCGGGTCCCCTCGTCGAGGACGGCGTCCACCTCCGGGGCCAGTTCCGGGTCCTCCAGCGCGACCCGGCCGTAGCTCTCCACGAACGTGAACAGCACGTCCTTGCCGCGCAGCGCGGTGAGCATCCGCTCACCCGGCACGTCCCGGAACGGGTCGCCGGCGAGCTGCGTGTTCAGCGTCTCCTTGTCGTTCAGGCCCGCCCGCACCTGCCGGGCGCGGTCGAAGACGTCGGCGGCGACGGTGTCCGCGGCGACCGGGAGGCCGGGCACGATCTGCGCGCCGAGCACGGCGCAGACCACCCAGGCGGCGGCGAGCGCGGTGACGGCGCGCGTGGTCACCCGGCGGTGGGCCGCCGCGGCGCGGGCCAGCCGCCGCGCCGAGAGCGTCACCAGCACCGGTACGGCGAGCGCCGCGACCACGGCCAGGGCGATCGCGCCCACCTCGGCGGCCCCGCCGTACGACTCGGACAGGAACTCCGCGCCCGCGCCGAGGAACGTCCAGTCGGCGATCAGGTCGAAGCGCCGGTCGAGCACCATCGAGAACCCGAGATCGGTGACCTTGAGCACCAGGATCAGGCCGAGCAGCGCGCCGAGCAGCGTGGCCACCACGCGGCGCGGGCGGGCCGGCAGGACCAGCAGCAGGGCGACGGCGAGCAGCCCTTCCACCGGGATGCGGAGCAACGCCCCGAGGGACAGCAGTTTGACCTCGCTCGGCGCGACCAGGGCCACCAGCACGAGCGCGCCGGCCAGCGCGGTGACCGCCGCGCCGAGCAGCCGCCGGGCGCTCCACGCGCCGACCGCGTCGTTGCCCGGGTCGCTCGTCTCCCTGTCGTTCGGGGTGCGGTCGCCGCTCTCGGCCGAGGCGCCGGCGCTGTCCGGCGTGCTGTCTTCCGTGGACGTGGCGCCGGCCGGGACGTCGTCGCCGTCGGCCGGCCGGGACAGGTCGGTCACCGGCGCCGCCCGCCGACCTCGACGGGCTGGCGCACGATCCGCGTGCCCGGCGTCCACTCGGACCCGTGGCCCGCCGGCGCGGGGGAGACCGGCGCCGCCGGGAGCGCCGGCCGTACGCGGTGCCGCCACAGCCAGCCGACGTCGCGTCCGAACGACTCGACCAGCAGCGCGAGCGCGCCGAGCACCACCGCGAGGGCCAGCGGCCGGGGCAGCACACCGGCCGCCACCACCGTCAGCGCGATGCCCTGCGTGGCGGCGACCACCTTGCGCCAGTAGCGCGGCGGCAGCGAGCCGCGCATCCACGGCAGCACCCAGCCGGCGGCGACGAAGACGTACCGCATCGCGCCGATCACCAGCACCCAGGCGCCCACCTGGTCGGCGACGTACCCGCAGAGGACCAGGACGAGGAAGGAGTCGACCTCCATGTCGAACCGGGCGCCGAGCGCGCTGGTCGTGCCGGTGCGCCGGGCCACCTGCCCGTCGACCCAGTCCAGGGAGAGGGCCACGGCAGCCAGCGCGACCAGCACCGGCACCGCGATCGGGCCGCGGAACGCCTCGACTGTCAACGCGGCCACCCCGCCGGCGAGCGTGGCCCGGGTGAGCGTCACCCAGTCGGCCGGGCCGAGCCGGTCCGCGCCCGAGCGGCGCAGCCCGTATCCGAGCGCCGCGACCATGACCACCCCGAAGAGCAGACCGGCCAGCCAGCCGTACGCGCTCAGGCCGACCGTGCCGGCCAGGGCCGCCAGTACGCCGACCTGGAGTATCGCCCCCGCGAATGGATCAGTTCGAACTGCGGACACCATGCCTCCGAGGTAGACGTCACGTACCACACCTGTGTACGGAGAACATGCCCGAACAGTTCGTTCTGATGCCGGAAACGCGCCAGCGATGTGACTTGTCACGTCCACCGGCGTCGCGGCGGGCACCGCGCGGATCAGGCGCCGGAGCGGAGGCCGTCAGCGCGGCGGCGGTCCGGGGACCAGCCGCCAGTACTGCCGTTTGCCCTCGTCGCGGACCACGACGCCGAGCCGGGCCAGCTCCCCGTGCAGCTCCCGGGTCTCGGCGTCGTGGCCGCCGTCGAGCGCCCGCTGCCGGGCGCGCAGCAGGGCGTCCGCGCCCGGCGGCAGGTCGGGCAGCCCTTCGACCCACCTGCGGTACGCGTCCCGGTGCGGGTCCTGCCCGGTCCACGGCCAGCCCTGCCGGGTGAACGCCTCCCGCAGCCGCTCGGTGTCCAGGTCGGACTTCTCCCGGGCCAGCTCGCCACCGGCGGTGTCCAGCAGCACCAGCGCCTCACCGTCGACGAACACCCCGGCGACGTCGGCGCGGGCCACGTCCCGGCCGTGCCCGTCGCGGTGCAGCCGTACCGTGCGGTGCCCGACCGTGACGGTCAGCCGGTCGCGTACCGCCACCACCGCCAGGGCCAGGCCGCCGAGCAGACCCAGCCCGGCCCCGATCGGGTACGCCCGCTCGTCCGGCCACCTGTCGAGCAGCTCGAACAGGCCCTGGAACGGGAACCAGGGCAGCCCGGCGATCCAGCCGGACAGCGTGGTCAGCCCGGCGCCCAGTCCCGCCCCGAGCAGCGGGAACCCCGCCCAGAACAGCACCAGCTCGCCGCGTCCGCCGTCGACCACGACGTCCTCGCCGGTGTGCCGGGCCGCCACGGTCACGACACCTCCCGGCGCAGCGTGCGGACCAGACCGGCGACCAGCGGCAGGAGCACCCAGACGGCGAGCGAGACGCCGAGCCGGCCCCACTGCCCGCCGGTCATCTCGGCGCCGAGCAGCGGCTCCATCGTGTACGAGGTGTCGAGCCAGCGGGCCGGCTCCCGCAGCGCGGAGATCATCGCGGCGAGCAGGCTCCACACCGTGGGCAGCAGCAGATAGGTGACGATCGCCAGCGGCGTGTTCAGCAGCAGCAGCCCGAAGGCGGCGCCCATCAGCACGTTCACCACCTGGAACACGGCCGCGTGCGGCAGCAGTTGCCAGTCGAACGTCCAGGCGCCCGCCCCGCCGGTGGCGCCGGCGGCGAGCGTGCCGACCGCGGCGACCGCGAGGCTGACCAGCACCGACGCGAGCGCGGCCAGCACCACGGCGGCGAGCTTGGCGACGATCACCCGTTCCCGGCGGGGCACCAGCGCGAACGTGGTGAGCGCGGTGCGCTGCGACCACTCGCCGGTGATGGAGAGGATGCCGAGCACCGGCAGCAGCAGGCCGACCGGCAGCAGCGACGGGGTGAAGAAGGCGGTGAACGTCTGGTCCGGCGCCTCGACGACGAAGAGCTGCACCACCACGATCACGGCCGCGATCAGCCCGATCGTGATCAGCAGCCACCGTCCGGCCCGGGTGTCGGCGAGCTTGCGCAGCTCCACGGCGGTCAGCCGGGCCAGCGTCGGTCCGGCGACGGCGGCCTCGGGACGCGGCGGCGCTGGGGTACGGGTGGCGGTGGTCATCGGACGGCCTCCTTGGTCGACGCGCCGGCGGTGAGGGTGAGGAAGAGCTGTTCGAGGCCGCCGCTGCCGGCCGGGCGCAGCTCGGTGAGGACCAGTCCGGCGTCCGCCGCGGCCTGGCCGACCTGACCCGGCTCGGCCCGGACCACGTAGCCGCCGTCGGTGCCGGCCGTGGCGGGCAGCGCGGCCCGCTCCAGCGTCAGGCGCAGGGCGTGCGCGTCGCGGGCGCGCACCAGCGTGCCGGCGCCGGCCAGCAGCTCGTCCTTGCCGCCCTGGGCGACCACCCGGCCCCCGCCGATCACCACCAGCCGGTCGGCCACCGCCTCCACCTCGCGCAGCAGGTGCGAGGAGAGCAGCACCGTGCCGCCCCGGTCGGCGAAGTCGCGCAGCAGGCCGCGCATCCAGAAGATCCCCTCCGGGTCGAGGCCGTTGGCCGGCTCGTCCAGGATCAGCACCCGGGGGTCACCCAGCAGCGCCAGCGCCAGGCCGAGCCGCTGCCGCATGCCCAGGGAGTACGCGCCGACGCGGCGCCGGGCGGCGGTCTCGTTCAGCCCGACCCGGTCCAGTGCCGCCGCCACCCGCGCCCGGTCCACGCCCATGGTGCGGGCGGCGAGCGTGAGCGCCTCCCGTCCGGTGCGCCCGGCGTGCTGCGCCGAGGCGTCGAGCAGCACGCCGATCTCCCGCCCCGGATTGGGCAGGTCGCGGTAGGGGCGGCCGGCGACCGTGGCGCCGCCGGAGCTGGGCGGCGTCATCCCGCAGATCATCCGCATCGTGGTGGACTTCCCGGCACCGTTCGGCCCGAGGAAACCGGTCACTGTGCCCGGTTCGCACCGGAACGTGACGTCCGCGACGGCGGTGTGCGGGCCGTACCGCTTGGTGAGCTGGTCGACTTCGATCATGCCGTCGAGCCTGCCGGGGCCACCCGGCCACGCGCTGCGGCCGGCGGTCGGCGTCGCCGTCGACCTCGGTTCACCGCAGTCGTCGACTTTGGTAGCTGGTAGCCGGTCCGGACGGCTTCCTAGCATGGGTGGGTGAGCAGCGCCGTCGTACCCGATCATCCCTGGCTCCTGCCGGGCTCCCTGGTGCCCGCCCGGACCGCCCGGCGGACCCCGCGGGACTGGTTCGTCGACGGCGCGCTGTTCGTGGCCTCGCTGCTCTGGGTGCTCATCGCCCACGGCGACGTCACCAGCGCGAGCCCGGAGTTCGGGCTCAACGCCGGTCCGGCCTGGCTGGAGGAGGTCGACCTGCTGATCGGCCTGTGGATCAGCGGGGCGCTCTGGCTGCGCCGGCGCTGGCCGGTCGGGCTGGCACTGGCCACCGCGCCGCTGGTGTTCTTCTCGGTCACCTCCGGCGTCGCGTTGCTCGTCATCACGTTCACCGTGCTGGTGCACCGGCCACTGCCGGTGGGCCTGGCCCTGGCGGCCTGGAACGTGCTCAGCCTGCCGGTCTACCTCGCCGTCCGGCCCGACCCGACGATGCCGTTCTGGGGTTCGGTGATCTGGACCGCGCTGTTCATCGGCGTGGTGGTGGCGTGGGCGCTGTTCGTCCGGGCCCGCCGCCAGCTGGTGCTGTCCCTGCGCGACCGCGCCGAGCGGGCCGAGGCCGAGCAGCAGCTCCGGCTCGACCAGGCCCGGCAGCTCGAACGCGGCCGGATCGCCCGGGAGATGCACGACGTGCTCGCCCACCGGATCTCCCTGCTCAGCCTGCACGCGGGCGCGCTGGAGTTCCGGCCGGACGCGCCGCCGGAGGAGGTGGCGCGGGCGGCCGGGGTGATCCGGGCCAGCGCGCACGCCGCGCTCCAGGACCTGCGCGAGGTGATCGGCGTGCTGCGGGCCGAGGTCGGCTCCGAGGCCACGCCCGAACGGCCGCAGCCCACGCTGGCCGACGTGCCCGCGCTGGTCGCCGAGAGCCGCGACGCCGGGGTACGGGTCGCCGTGATCGAGGAGGTGGCCGAGCCGGAGGCGGTGCCCGCGGCGATCGGGCGCAGCGCGTACCGGATCGTGCAGGAGGGGCTGACAAACGCCCGCAAGCACGCGCCCGGCGCGGTGGTGACGGTCCGGCTGGCCGGTGGCCCGGGTGACGGGCTGGTGGTGGAGATCAGCAACCCGTGGCCGGTGGGCAGCCCGGCCACCGCGATCCCGGGCACCGGCACCGGCCTGGTCGGCATCGCCGAGCGGGTCACGCTCGCCGGTGGCCGCCTGGAGCACGGGCGGGACGCCGACGGCACGTTCCGGCTGACCGCCTGGCTGCCCTGGGCGGCGCAGTGAGCGCCCCGGTGCGGGTACTGATCGTCGACGACGACCCGCTGGTCCGCGGCGCGCTGTCGATGATCCTCGGCGGCGTACCCGACCTCGCGGTGGTCGGCGAGGCCACCGACGGCGCCGAGGTGCCCCAGGCCGTCGCCGCCCACGCCCCGGACGTGGTGCTGATGGACATCCGCATGCCCCGGGTCGACGGCCTGGCCGCCACCGAGGCGCTGCGTGCCACAGCGGAACCGCCCGAGGTGCTGGTGCTCACCACGTTCGATGCGGACGAGCAGGTGCTGCGGGCGCTGCGGGCCGGGGCGAGCGGCTTCCTGCTCAAGGACACCCCGCCGGCCGAGATCGTGGCGGCGGTACGCCGGGTCGCGGCGGGGGAGGCGACGCTGTCCCCGGCGGTGACCCGCAAACTCATCGCGCACGTCACCGGCGCCGCGCCGACGCCCGGCCCGGACCCGAAGCGGGAACGGGCGGTACGGCTGCTCGACGGGCTCTCCGAACGGGAACGGGAGGTCGCGGTGCTGCTCGGCCGGGGGCGGACCAACGCGGAGATCTCCGCCGAGTTGTTCATGAGCGTGGCGACGGTGAAGGCGTACGTGTCGCGGCTGCTGACGAAGCTCGACCTGAACAACCGTGTGCAGGTGGCCCTGCTGGTCCAGGACGCCGGCCTGGTCTGAGGCACAGACACTCTCATTCGGGATACTGTCAGAGATGAGAGTATCCGTCCTGAGAGTATGAGGTGATGACGTGGCCGGTTTCGTCGGCAGGACGAGGGAGCTGGCCCGGCTCGACGGCATGTTGGCGCGCGTCGAACGCGGCGGCCGGGCGGGGCGCCCGGGACGGGCGCTGCTCATGCGTGGACGCCGACGGGTGGGTAAGTCCCGCCTCGTTGAGGAGTTCGTCGAGCGCGCGGGCGTACCCCACCTCTTCTTCACCGCCTCGGCGCAACCCACCCCCGCCGCCGACCTGCGGCTCTTCGTCGAAGCGGCGGCCGGCTCGACGCTCCCTGGAGCGGGTCTGTTCGCCGGACAGGCGCCGGCCACCTGGGACGCGGCTCTCACCCTCCTCGCCGCCGCGCTGCCCACGGATCAGCCCAGCGTCGTCGTGCTCGACGAGATGCCCTACCTCATCGCCACCGATCCCGGCTTCGAGGGCACCCTCCAGAAGGTCTTCGACCGGGAGCTGTCCCGTCGGCCGGTCCTGCTGATCTGCGTCGGCTCGGACCTGGCGATGATGGAGGCGCTCAACGACTACGGCCGCCCGTTCCACCAGCGCGCGACCGAGATGGTCGTGCCGCCCCTGAGCCCCGGCGACGTGGCCGAGATGCTCCAGTTGCCGCCGGCGGATGCCATCGACGCGTACCTCGTCACCGGTGGCCTGCCGCTCGTCCTCGACGACTGGACCCCCGGCGAGACCGTGCGCGACTACCTCGCCCAGGCCGTCCCGGACCCCACTTCCGCGCTGCTCGTCAGCGGGGAACGGGCCCTCGCTGCCGAGTTTCCGCCGCAGTCCCAGCCGGGCGTGGTGCTGCGCGCCATCGGCTCCGGGGAGCGCACCTCCTCCTCCATCGCGCGGGCGGCCGGCGGAATCCCGCAGGCGTCGCTGCACCGCGCGCTCCGACTGCTGACCGACAAGCGGGTCGTGGAGGCCGCCCTCCCGCTGTCCACCCGTCCGTCGCGCGAGACCCGCTACGTGGTCGCCGATCCGTATCTCCGCTTCTGGCTCGCCTTCCTCGACCCCTACCTCGCCGAGATCGAGCGCGGCAGAGGGGATCTGACGCTCGCCCGCATCCATTCGTCCTGGACCTCATGGCGAGGGCGTGCGGTCGAGCCGGTGATCCGGGAGTCCCTGCGGCGGCTGCCGCCGGGGAGCCTGCCGTCCGGGACGGCGGAGGTGGGCGGGTACTGGACGCGTACCAACGATCCCGAGATCGACCTGGTCGGCGGCGATCGGAGCCCGGTGGCCAAGCGGATCACGTTCGTGGGCTCGGTCAAGTGGCTGGAGAACGGCGCGTTCGACGGTCACGACCTGGCCCGGCTGCTTCACCACCGCGCTCAGCTACCGGGCGCCGACGACCACACACCGGTCGTCGCGGTGGTGCGCAGTGGCCGTGCGGTCGACGGAGTCACCGCGCTCGGGCCGGCCGAACTGCTCGCCGCGTGGCGGGATTGAACTGCTGCCGTCATCCGGCCGTACCAGTGGTCGAGGATGTGGTGCGGCCGTTCCGCCGCACCGCTGCCGAACTGCGGGAGGCCTGCCGTGCGAGTTGGTGAGCAGTCGACGGATCCCATCGACCAGATCCTGGGCGAGGTGCCGGTACCGGCGCCGTTGACCCCTGAGGACGTCCGCCTCGCGGTCCGGGCGGTGGTGGTGCACGCCGCCGAGGAGTGGCCCGCGGGGCCGAAGTGCCGCAACGACGGTTCGTCGTTCCCCTGCCGGTTGCATCGCTGGGGCCGGCGCGTGCTGGAGACACACGGTCTCAACGACCGCCAGATCGACGCGCTGATCCGGCACGGCAACCCGTTCGTGCACGTGCCCTTCCCGTTCGTGCTGACCGGACCGTCCGGCGCCCGTCCCGCCCCCGGGCAGGCCGCCCGCGGTCAGACGGCGCGACCGGGCGTACCCGGTCAGGTGGCGCGGCCCGGCGTACCCGGTCAGGCCGGCCGCCCTGTGCCCGGACAGCCGGCCCGGGCGGTGCCGGGTCAGGCCGCCCGCCCCGCCGCGGCGCAGGCGGCGCGCGGTGCGGTTCCGCGGGCCGCCGCGCCGCCGGTGCGGCCCGGTCTGCGGCCGGTCGCCGGGCGGTCGGCTCCCACCGCCCGGCCCCGCTGGCCCCGGGCGAGCTGACGCCCGGCGCCCGGTTCCGGTCGCGCCGACGCCCCGTCGCGGAGTGGCGTCGGTCGCGCCGGAGCATGCCGACGGCGGCCCGGACGGGGAGCCCCCACCCCCGGTCCGGGCCGCCGTCACCGCATCACTTGACTCCGCAGTCCGGTGCGGACCAGCCCTTCGTGTTCGACGACTTGTCCCGGTTGTTCTCCCGCCGCGAGTCGACGTGCGTGTGGTCGTCGTGGTCCGGGTAGCCGGGGCCGTAGATGCCGCTGAAGCCCCGGCTGCGGGCCGAGCGGGCGATGTCGCAGAGGCTGCGGTGCTTGGCGATCAGGTCGGCCGCGTTGCCGTAGAGGTGCTGGCTGTCCGCGGCGCCGCCGACCTGCCGGTTGCAGGCGATGCTGCGGAACCCGCTGGTCACGTAGAGCGGCTTGTCGCCGAGGCTGCGCCGCAGCGCCTCCAGCTTCCACATGGTGCGCAGCGCGTTCTCCCGGGTGGCCGACGCGGAGAGCGGGCCACCGGCCCACCCGCCCTTGCCGCAGCCGTTGTCCAGCTCGGCGTAGCTGAAGTGCTTCGGCGTGCAGTCGCTGTCCTTCTGCAGGTCGTAGATCCTGGCGAACGTCTGCGGCCCGGCCACGCCGTCGGCGCGCAGCCCGTACGCGGTCTGGAAGCGCTTGACCGCAGCGGCCGTCTCCGGGCCGTACACGCCGTCGACCCGGACGATGCCGCCGTACGCCGCCCAGCCGGCCACCCGGATCTGGAGCTGCCGGACGTCGTCGCCGGAGCTTCCCTGGGACAGCGTCCGGTTCCAGGTGTAGCAGCCGTCGGCGTGCGCCGGTGGCGCGGCCACGACTGTCGCCACGGCGGCCCCGGGCAGGGCCAGCGCGAACGCGACCGCCGCCCGCTTCAGGGTGTTGACGCGCACAGAGTCCTCCCGATGTCAGAGCGGAACTGGGATCCGACGGGCACATCGACCGGTACGTCCCGTCCCTATCACCGTGACAGGTACGAGGATTCTTCGTGGTGATTAGCGGAAATTGTTCTCACATCGCCCGGTTGCTGGGTATTGGCTGTGAATACTGCCTGTTTGCGTACGCGCTGCCGGGTGTCGCCCGTCGGACGTGACCGGTAACGTCTGCTCCCGGACCGGGCGGCGACCTCGACGGGCGGGGAGGTGGGCGTTGGCGCGTGGCGGCGTGTTCTGCGTCGAGGGGCAGTGGCACCGCGACCTCAACGAACGCGGGTCCGTCCTGCCCACGCTCGACCTGCTGGAGCGGCTCGGCCGCATCCGCTACATCCACAAGGACGCGGCCACCCGCGACGAGCTGTTCTACTTCGTCGACCGCTGGCTGCTCAAGCAGTACGCCGACCACCGGGTGGGCTTCTTCGCCATGCACGGCGAGCCGAGCCGGCTCTGCCTCACCGACTGGGACTCGGTCGAGCTGTCGGACGTGGCCGAGCGGATGGCCGGCCGCTGCGAGGGCCGCCGCCTCTACTTCGGCAGCTGCTCGGTGCTGCGTGCCTCCGACGCCACGCTGCGCGAGTTCCTCGACGTCACCGGCGCGGCGCTGATCTGCGGCTTCACCCGCGAGGTGGACTGGGTCGAGTCGGCCGCCTTCGAGACGGTGCTGCTCGACGTGCTCGCCAACGGGCAGCGGCACAACGCCGCCGAGCTGCGGATGCGCTCGGCGCACTGGGCGCCGCTCGCCGCGTACCTCGGTTTCCGGGTGATCTACGCCAACGGCCGCGCCTGGCGGCCCTCGGCCCGCCCGCGCGTGCCGGAGCAGGTCACCGCGCAGCGGTCCGCCGGCCGCCCGCGCTGAGAACGACGGACATGCCTGGTAGAACCGAGGCATGGCACGCAGCATCGCGAAGAACACCCGGGTCGACCGGGACGCCCTGATCGAGTTCCTCCGCCCCCGCCACCACGTCGTGCTCATGACCACCCGCTCCGACGGGCGCCCGCAGTCCTCCCCGGTGGCCTGCGGGGTGGATGCCGAGGGCCGGCTGGTGATCTCCACCTATCCCGAGCGTGCCAAGGTCGCCAACATCCGCCGCGACCCGCGCGTCTCCGCGTGCGTGCTCTCCGACGACTGGAACGGCCCGTGGGTGCAGGTCGACGGCGTGGCCGAGGTGCTCGACCTGCCCGAGGCGCTGGAACCGCTGGTCGAGTACTTCCGCAGCATCTCCGGCGAGCACCCGGACTGGGACGAGTACCGGTCGGCCATGGTCGCGCAGGGCAAGTCGCTGATCCGGGTCACGATCGAGTCCTGGGGCCCGATCGCCACCGGCGGCTTCCCGGCCCGGCTGGCCGACTGAATCAGTACGCGACCGTGAACCGGGCGTTGCCGAAGCGCGGATCCTCGATCTCGTCGACGATCGCCACCGCCAGGTCCTCGTAGGTGAGCACCGAACGGCCCTGCGCGTCGGTCACCGGGTGGTCGGTGCCGGTGCGGTAGTGCCCGGTCCGCTCGCCCGGGTGGAACTCCAGCGGCGGCGGGGAGACGTACGTCCAGGTCACCCCGTCGGCGCTGGACCTGTAGAACTCCAGCGCGTCGGCCTGACCGTGCGCCGAGTCCCGGTACTCCTCCGGGAAGTCCGGCTCGTCCAGATACCGGGTCCCCTTCGGCGTGAGCAGCGTCGAGCCACCGCCGACGTGGATCACCCGAGGTGGGTCCGGCAACTCACGCAGCGTGTCGACCAGCGTCCGCGCGGCGTCGCGCCACAGGGCCCGCTCGCCGCCGCCGATGGCCACCACCAGCACATCCGCGTCCTCGGCCAGTTCGCGTACGCTCCGCGCCGACGTGGCGTCGCCGGTCACCGTGCGTACGCCTGGGGGTAGGTAGCCGACCGCCTCCGGACGCCGCACCGCCGCTGTCACCCGGTGCCCCCGCTCGACCGCCTCCGCGGCGATCCGCGAGCCCGCCGTCCCGCCGGCGCCGAACACGACGATGTCGCTCATGCCTCACAGGCTAGGCAGCCTGCCGGCGGACGGCGGGAGTTCCGCCGAACCGGCTCAGTCGACGATCGCCGAGTAGACGAGCTGGCGCAACTGGCTGCGCAGCGGGTACGTGCTGGACGGCATCAACTGGGTGAACAGCAGCGCGGTGACCTCCTCCACCGGGTCCACCCAGAACGCGGTGCTGGCCAGGCCGCCCCAGTAGAACTCGCCGACGCTGCTCGGCACCCGCGACGGCACCGGGTCCAGCACGACCGCGAAGCCCAGCCCGAAGCCGATCCCGTCGAGGATCGTCTCGGCGAAGCCCTCCGGCGAGAACGAGGCCAGGTCCCGGTTGCCGGGCAGGTGGTTGCGGGTCATGAAGCGCACCGTGCGCGGCCCGAGCAGGCGCACCCCGTCCAGCTCGCCGCCACGCAGCAGGAACTGGGTGAACCGGTGGTAGTCGGCCGCCGTGGAGAGCAGCCCGCCGCCGCCGGAGTGCCACGTCGGCTCCGCCAGCGCGGCCCGGCCCACCCCGTCGGCGCGTACCGCCTGACCGGTCGCCGGGTGCGGGGCGTAGAGCGCGGCCAGGCGTTTCGCGTCCGCCGCGTCCACCCACCAGCGGGTGTCGGTCATGCCCAGCGGGCCCAGGATCCGCTCGGCGAAGAACGCGTCGAGCGACTGCCCGGAGATCACCTCGACCAGGCGGCCCAGGACGTCGGTGGAGACGCCGTAGTTCCAGCTCGTGCCCGGCTGGAACAGCAGCGGCAGCCGGGCCAGCCCGGCCGAGGCCGCCGCCAGGTCCGCGCCCGGCGGCACGCCCAGGTCGAAGCCCGCCGCCCGGTACAGGCCGTCGACCACCGACACCTGGGCGAAGCCGTACGTCAGGCCGGCGGTGTGGGTGAGCAGGTGCCAGATCCGGATCGGCTCGACCGCCGGCACCGTGTACGGCTTCAGCACCGAACCCCGGTCGTAGACCCGTACGTCGGCGAACTCCGGCAGCCAGCGGCTGACCGGGTCGTTCAGCTCGAGCCGGCCCTCCTCCCAGAGCATCATCGCGGCGACCGAGGTGATCGGCTTGGTCATCGAGTAGATGCGCCAGAGCGTGTCCGCCTCGACCGGCGTACCGGCCTCCCGGTCGCGCAGCCCGTACGTCGAGGAGTGGGCGATCTCGCCCCGGCGGGTGACGACGATCTGCCAGCCGGCGAGCCGGCCGTCGTCGACGTACCGGGCGAAGTGCTCGTCGATCCGCGCCAGCCGGGCGGGATCGAGGCCGACACGTCCGGGGTCGGTGCTCACGGTGACACTCACGACCGCGAACCTACCCGCAGGTATCGCGGCCGGGAAGTGTCACTACTGTCGGTGGCATGCCGGAGCCGGTCGAGGACGTCACCTACCGCCAGCAGGACTGGTACGCCGAGGAGCTGGGCGACAGGCACTTCGTACGGTGCGAGTTCTTCCACGTCGACCTGACCGAGGCGGTCAGCCGGGGCGCGGTCTTCACCGACTGCGTGTTCGGCAACGTGATGTTCAACGCCTCCCGGCACACCGACTCGGCGTTCACCAGGTGCTCGTTCAGCAAGTGCAACCTCTTCGAGGCCGAGTTCACCGGCTGCAAGCTGGTCGGTAGCACGTTCGACCGCTGCGACCTGCGCCCGCTGCGGGTCGACCGGGGCGACTGGTCCTTCGTCACGCTCGCCGGCGCCGACCTGCGCGGGGCACGGATCACCGACGTACGGATGCGGGAGGTCGACCTGACCGGTGCCGACCTCACCGGCGCGACGCTGACCGGCGTGGACCTCTCCGGCGCCCAGTTGCACGCCGCCAAGCTGATCCGGGCCGACCTGCGCGGCAGCGACCTGTCCGCGCTCGACCCGACGGCGGTGCAGCGTTCCGGCGCGCGGATCGACGCCGAGCAGGCGGTGATGCTGGCCCAGGCGCTCGGTTTCCAGGTCGGCTGAAAGCTGCCGCGGGTTGTCAGGTTTCCCGGCCAGAATCGGGCGCATGACATGGTGGTCCGATCTGGTGGCGGCCGAACCCGAGTTCGCGGCGCGGGTGCGCGCCCGCTTCGCGGTCCGCAAGCACGGCACGATGGCGACACTGCGGCGGGACGGCTCGCCGCGGATCAGCGGCACCGAGTTCGACTTCGGTGACGACGGGCAGCTGCGGCTGGGCAGCATGGCCGGCGCGGTCAAGGCGCTCGACCTGCGCCGCGATCCTCGGGTGGCGCTGCACAGCCCGACCGAGGACGCCCCGCCGGACGACCCGTCCACCTGGGACGGGGACGCGAAGATCGCCGGCCGGGCGCACGAGGAGCAGCCCGCCGAGGACGGCTCGCACAGCTTCCGGATCGAGCTGACCGAGGTGGTGCTCACCCGGATCGGCGACCCGCCCGACCACCTGCTGATCGAGAGCTGGCACCCCACCCGGGGCCTGCGCCGCCGCACCCGCCACTGACGCCACCCACCATCCCGCCCGCTCCCCACCCGCCCCGCTCCCCACCCCCCGCCCGCTCCCGTCGATCATGAAGTTAACGGCATTCCGCGCCCGAAATGTCCCCGCCAACCTCATGATCAACAGGTTGACGAGGGTGGGCGCGCCGGGCCGGGGGAGATCTTGGAAGGAAATGGCTCCTATGGGGACCTGAATCTTCCAAGATCTGGTCCGTGGGGCGGGTTGGCGGCGTGGGGTGCGTGGGAATTGCGAGGGCGGATGCCTTCTGCAAGATCGCGTTCTGTGTCATCCTCCCTACGGCGAGCCACGGGGCCGGGTCGCTCGCCGCCGGTGGCCGAGGAGGGTCGGTGGCTGAGGACGACATCGCGCGGACCGGAATCCGGGTCGGGGGTTGGCTGCCCGCGCCGGACGAATCGGCAGACGCGCCGGCGCGGCCCACCGGTCCACGCCGCCTGCCCGGGAACACCGACCCCGGCGTGTCCCGGCCGGTGACGCCCCCGGACGCCGAACGCTCACCTTCCGGCGCGGACGATCCGGTGCCGCCGGTCGACCTGGATCCGCCCGGTACCGCTGTCTGGCCGCCTCCGCGCGCCGGCGGACCGCCGGCTCTCGACCTTCCGGCCGCCGGCCCGCTCCCGGCGGACACGCCCGCCCCGGGCGCGCTTGCCCCGGGCCCGCTTGCCCCGGGCTCGATCGCCCCGGGCTCGCTCGCTCCGGGCTCGATCGCTCCGGGCTCGATCGCTCCGGGCTCGATCGCTTCGGGTCCGCTCGCTTCGGGTCCGCTCGCTTCGGGTCCGCTCAGCCCGGGTGCGCCTGCTCCGGGTCCGCCCGGCTCCGGCACGCCCGCTCCGGGTTCGCTCGGCCCGAGGCCACTCGTCTCCGGGGCGGCTGCTTCGGCCGGCCCCGAGTCCCGTCCGAACCCGCCCGGCGGTCGGGTTCCGCTGGTCGGGCCGGCGCCGATCGGACTGCACCTGTCCGCTCCGTCGCCGGTCCGGCCCGCTCCCGATCCGGCCGAACCCGGCCCGCCGCAGGTGGCCGAAACAGAAGCGAGACCGGGCCGGCACTCCGCCCGGGAGAGCATCCCGGCGCGCCTCGCCGATATGACCAGCGGGATCGGCCACCTGACCAACGGGATCGGCGACCTGGCCGGCCGGATCGGCGATCTGGCGGGCGGGATCGGCGTCCGGCTGCGCGACGCGGCGCGAACCAGGCTGACACTCGGCCCGACCCGGCCCCCGGCCGACGCCCCGGCCACCCGGGTCGCTGTGGCCCGGGCCCGTCGTCGGCGCCGGCGCGCCGTGCTGGCGGCGGTGACCGTGACCGGGCTGGTGGCGGCGCTGGCGTACGCGGGCCGGTCACCCGCGCCACCGTCGAACCGGGAGACGTCGCCCGTGGCGGCGCCGAGCGATCAGGCGCCGGCCGACCCGGTGTCACCCGGCGGGCCGCTGCTCGACGTGGACCTGGCGCCGCTGCCGGGGGCGTTGTCGCTCACCGCGCTCGGTACGCGGGACTGGCGGCACTGGGGCGGTACCGGCGCGGACAGCTTCCATCGCAAGGCGGGCGGCACCGGCGAGATCCAGGATCCGGGTGGCGAGCGGCTGGAGCACAACGCGGGCGCCTGTGATCTCGAGTGGACCGACGGTACGCCGACAGCGCGCCAGGAGGGCACCCGGGCGGGTGTCTTCCAGCGCGGCGCCGGGAAGAGCTTCACGCTCGGGGTGGCCGGGAGCGGGGACCTGCGCACGGTCCGGCTGTTCGTCGGCACGTTCTCGGCCGGCGCGCGGCTCGACCTGACGCTGTCCAGCGGCGGCGATCCCGTCGTCCGTGAGGTCGCCCTCGCCGCGGGCGACCGCTTCTACCAGTACGTCATCCGCTTCCGGGCGGCCCCGGGGGAGCGGCTGCTGATCAAATGGCAGGCCCTGACGGTCACCGGCGCGCAGAACGACGGGGTGGCCCTGCAGGCGGTCACGGTAAGCTGAGCGGCCGGTCTGGCGAGCGGCCGCCAGGTAACGAACTGGAAACGCCCGTCACTCGACATATGGCGCAAAGAGCCGTCCGGTGACACCGTGAAGCCCGTCGCGCACCAGTCGTATCCGGCGGTGTCGTGACCGAAGTGGAGGGTGTGGTGGGCCAGGAGGACCGTCCGCGTACCGGCCCCGGCTCGCATCGGCACGGCCTTCCGCGTACCCGCTCCGCGCTGCGGCGGCTGCGCCGTCGGCGTCGGCTGATGCTGGAAGGGCTGGCCGCGTTCCTCTGCCTGGCGGCACTGGCGCTCTACCTCGGCGTCGAGCGGCACGACGCGCCACGCGAGGAGCACGCCCGGCTGCCGGCCGCGCCGCCCGGCCGGGTCGGGCTGCCGAACGAGGCCGACGACACGGTGGCCAATCCGGGACTGCGTCCCCGGCAGCGGCCACCGTCGCCGAGCCCGACGCCGTCCACGCCGTCGCCGTCGCCGACGAGTGCGCTCCCGCCGACAGTCACCGTGACCCGCGCCGAGGTGCCCGCCACCGTCGACCTCACCGCCGTGGGCACCACCGACTGGGTCCACTGGGGGCTCACCGGCGCCGACCGGACGGTCCGCAAGCGGGGCGGCTCCGGCGAGATCCGCGACGAGGGCGGCCGGGGGCGGCGGCAGAGCTTCAGCAACAACCCCGAGGCGTACGCCTGGCGCGACGGCAACCCGGTCGCGTCGGCGAGCGGCACCATGTCCGGCGTGTACGCCTGCCACCGGGGCAGCGGGTTCAACCTGGCGGTGGTCGCCGACGGGCAGCAGCGCACGGTGCGTCTGTACGCCGGGCTCTGGATGGCCCGTGGCCGCCTCGACGTGCGTGTCTCCACCGGCGGACCGGTGACCACGCTCCGGATGGAAGACCCGCACACCGCGCTCACCACCGAGTTCACGATCAAGTTCCGCGCCCAGCGTGGCGCGCGGCTGCTGCTGAACTGGACGGTGGAGGAGTCGCTCGGCGACTGCGGCAACGTCAGCCTCCAGGCGGTGGCGCTGCGCTGAGCGGGGACAGTTTGTCCGTCGCGTACCCGGCACGGCGTCGTAGGTTTCCGTTGTTCCCGTCCGACCATCCCCTGTGGAGGCACGACCGATGACCGGCCCTGCTCCCGTCGTCCCCGCCCGCCCCCGCGCCGACGGTGACGTGCTGCGCGAGATCCCGATGCCGCCGTACGTGACGGTCGAGGACGTCCAGTTCGCGGTGCGCGCGGTGGTGGTGCACGCGCCGCGGACGTGGTCGGGCGGAACCATCTGCCGCAACGACGCCAGCCCGCACCCGTGCCGGCTGCACCGGTGGGGTCGCCGGGTGCTCACCCTGCGCGGGCTCCCACCGGCCGAGATCGACGCGCTCGTCGAGCGGGGTGACCCCGCCGCCGGCCCGCAGCCGCGCCGCCCCGGCGCCTAGCACCCGGGCGGTACGGCGCCGGTCAGCAGAGCGCCGGTTTGACCCAGGAGCACTCCCGTCCCTCCGGTACGCGCGGTGACTCCGGCGCGGCCGGCACGGTACGCCGGGCGGTGGCCGTCTCCCTCTCGGTGTACGCGGCCAGGGCGATCGCGATCTGATCCTCCAGCCCCTTCACCGACGAGGTCAGGTAGTTGTTCAGCACGATCGAGAACGCCAGCAGCCGGCCGTCCGCACTCGTGACGTAGCCGGAGAGCGCTGACGCGCCGGTCAGGCTGCCGGTCTTGGCGTGCACGTTGTTCGCGGCGGCGGTGCCGCTCATCCGGCTGCGCAGCGTCCCGCCGACGAGCCGGTTCGGGTTGCCGGCCACCGGCAGCGCGGCGTACCAGGTGTCGAACCAGGGTTCGGCGCGGACCGCCGAGAGCAGCGTGACGAACTGTCCCGGCGGGACGAGGTTGCGCCGGGACAGGCCGGAGCCGTCACGTTGGCGCAGCGTGCCGGTGTCCACCCCGGTGTCGCCCACGTACCCGCTGATCGCGGAGAGCCCGGCGGCCCAGGTGCCGGAGCCGGAGAGCTGCCGGCCGAGTTCCTTGGTGAGCACTTCGGCGTGGCCGTTGTTGGAGAGCTTGAGGAACGGCACCATGAGGTCGGTCAGCGGCATCGAGTCGTGCCGGGCCAGCGGCTTGGCCGTGTCCGGGGTGGCGGCGCCGAGCACGGTCCGCCCGAGCACCCGTACGCCGTGACGGCGCAGCGCGGACCGGAACACGTCGGCCGCGTACCCGGTCGGTTCCCAGACCGTCACCCAGTCGCTCTCGGTGGCCTGGCCGAGCGCGATCTGGCCGGTGACCACCACTGTGTTGCCGCCGTGCTCGCGTTCGAACGAGATGGTGCTCTCGCCCTCGGTCACCGTCTCGGCCCGGTTCTCGATGCGCAGCCAGCCGTTGTCCGGAGTCATGGTGATCTTCGGTCGGGCGCCCGCCCGCGTTCCCGGCGCGGCGTGGACGATCACCGTGCCGGCGTCGTAGTCGGTGTCCGGGGCCACGGTGAGCGCGGACACCTGGGCGGCGTAGTAGTAGGGCTCGTCGTCCCAGGTCCAGTCCGGGCCGAGCCGGTCGCGGTCGTACCGGGTGTCGTCGGCGACCAGGTTGCCCGCGACGACCCGTACGCCGGTCGCGGCGACCTGCGCGGCGAGCCGGTCGTAGTCGGCGGCGAGGATGGTGGGGTCGCCTCCGCCGCGCAGGTAGAGGTCGCCGGAGAGCATGCCGGCGTGGCGCGGCCCGTCGGCGCTCACGTCGGTGGTGAACCGGTGGCCCGGTCCGAGCAGTTCCATCGCCGCCGCGGAGGTGAACAGCTTGGTGTTGGAGGCCGGGATGAGCCGTCGCGTCCCGTTGCGGTCGTACAGCGTGCGGCCGGTGGTGGTGTCGACGACGACCACGCCCGCCTGCGCGCCGTCGAGCCGGCTGTCGGCGAGGACGGCGTCGATGGTGGCGTGCAGCCGGGTCTGCGCGGGGGTGGGCGCTTCGGCAGTGGCGGTGGTGGCGCCGGCGGTGGCCGCGGTGGCGACCAGCACCAGCACCGCGAGCGCCCGGGGGAATAGGCGACGATGCATGTGCCGATGCTGCCATGGAGATTTCCTGCGGGAAAGACTCCGGTGTGAAAGGTTATCGCCAGGAGACGTGGCGCGCACCGCGCCGTCTCTGCCCCCAGCCTAGGGATTCGCCGGGCCGAGGGAGGGAAAAGACCTGTACGTGGGCCTTGTCGCCCGCGCGAATCCCGACATCCAGCCATGAGGAGTTCAGCGATGCTGACCATGACCGACAACGCCGTCCTGGTGATCCGTGACCTCGCCGCCCAGCAGGACGTGGCCGACGCCGGTGGGCTGCGCATCGCCGCCGACACCGAGGCCGGTTCGCTCTCCATCGAACTGGTGCCGGAGCCGGTGCGGGGCGACCAGGTGGTGGACACCGAGGGGGCGCGCATCTTCCTCGACTCCGACGCCGCCGAACTGCTGAACGACACCTCGGTGGACGCGGTCGTCGACGACGAGGGCGTGGTGCAGTTCGGGTTCACCGAGAAGGAGTGAGTCAGCCGGCGCGGCGGGACTCCCCGCCGCGCGGCGAGCGGCCGGTACGCCCCCGTTCCGGGACGTCCGGGTCGGCCCACCACGCCCGGCCGCGCTGGTCCCGTTTCGGTCGGACCAGTGCGGCCAGCACCTGCGCCAGGTGGTGCGAGGTGCTCCACGCGATCCAGTTGGCCGGGGAGCCTGCGCCCGCGCCGCGCCGGGCCCGCCGGACGATCTCGTGGTCGCCCCAGGAGAAGCCGGCCCCGGCTGCCGGCCAGTGCGCGGCGGCGGTCACCGTGCGGCACAGGTCGGCGAAGCGCTCGTCGCCCCGCCCGCCGCGCCGCGACCAGCGGTAGACCCACCACGCGTCGTCGGTTGCCCAGCGCAGCGTGGGAACCCGGTCGACCGGCTCGTCCGCGCCGCGTACCGCGCAGCTCACGCCGTAGTCGCCGTACCCGAGGTCCAGGTCGGCCAGGCGCTGCCAGAGCGACCAGTCGTACCGGTCCAGCCGGACCGGCTCGTCCACCGGAAGCCGGGTCAGGGCCGGCGGCATCCCGCCGGCCGCCACCGTCACCGAGCGCCAGGCGTGCCGCCGGGCCCATTCCGCCGCGCGCCGCACCCGTGGCTCGGCCAGCCGGACGTCCGCGGTGCAGCACACGTCCTCCGCGTCGAGCAGCAGGTCGCACTGCTCCGGCATCAGGCCGGTCAGCCGCCACACCCGCTCCGCGGCGGCCGTCGCGGCGTCCGGCCCGCTTCGGTCCGGGCCGGTGCGCAACCGGACGACCGCGTGGTGCGCCCAGGCCCGTGCCGCCGCGCCGTGCGCGGCCAGCCGCCGGTCGCTGTCCGTCAGGCCGATGACCGGCGCCAGCGGTACGCCCCACCGGACCGGATCGTGTTCCGGGGTGTCCGGAAGCGCCGACACGTCGACGGCGGGCAGCAGCCCGTCCGGCAGTCGAGCCAGCGAGTCCTTGATGGACGGTGCGTCCGCCGCGACGTTGAGAACCGGTGCGAGCAGCGGGGTGGAGGCTCCGTCGAGATGGGACAGCGCCTCCAGCTCACCGCGCCGCGCGGCCAGCACCGGGCGGTAGACCGGGCCTCGGGGCGACTGCACCATACTTAAATGTAGCCAGCCGATCGCTCTGCGTCACGTCGTGAACGTTTTCGCAGGTCAGAGCCGTTCGCTGTCAATGATCGGACACCTCTCCGGCTGGTTGCCGGGCGGTGCGCCGACATAGCGTCGGAATCATCGAGGGTGACCGCCGACGATCGCCCGAACGCGCACGAACGCCTCCGGCCGGCGTACCGGCGGGAGAGAGGATCACCATGCCCAGCCGCAGAGGTAGGAGGGAAACCACCGGCCAGCCGATCCCGAGCATGCGGGAGGCCGCACGCGCCGACACCGAGATCAACTCGTGTTCGCCGGTCGGGCTGCCGGCCACCGCACGGATGCTGTTCGCCGTGGTCGACGCCGACGGAAAACTCGTCCGCGGCCTCGGCGCCACCTCGGCCACCCGGCTCGCCGCCGGGATGTACCAGGTCGCGTTCGACCAGGACGTGGCCGGAGCGGCGTACGTCGGATCGGTGGGCCCCGCGACGGCGAACGGGCTGGTCCCGCAGGGTGTCATCACCGTGGCGCCGCGCTCGGGTATCGCGAACGCCGTGTTCGTCGAGACGCACGGCACGAGCGGGCACGTGGACCGTCCGTTCCACCTGGCCGTGCTGGCCTGACCGGACGCGCAGACGAGCGCACGGCGCCGCACGACCTCCGGTCGTAACGTCGCCGCGCTCCGGCCGTCTCCCACCGCCGCAGCCGTACAGGCGGTACGCCAGCGGGGACTTGGCTCGACCGGCCCGTCCCGCACCGGTCTTGTCGGCAGCACATGCCCCTTCTCCGGGGATCCAAACCGGATCGGCGTGGGGAATTCCACCATCTGCGACTCCCGGCGTGGCGGGCGCGTGATCGGGGTATGAGCGGGCCATGGAGCATTTCACTATCGCGACAGTCGCCGAGAAGAGTCCCGACTTCCGCCGCGTGCTCTGGACCGGGGAGCACACCCAGCTGGTCATCATGACCATTCCGCCGGGCGGCGAGATCGGCGAGGAGGTCCACGAGGGCATCGACCAGATCCTCACGTTCGTCAGCGGCACCGGCGAGGCCCGGGTGGCCGGCGAGAAGAAGGAGGTCGTCTCCGGCGACCTCGTGGTCGTCCCGGCCGGCACGAAGCACAACTTCGTCAACACCGGGCCGAACCCGCTGGTGCTCTACACCGTCTACGGCCCGCCGGAGCACGCCGACGGCGCGGTGCACAAGACGAAGGAGGAGGCGGACGCCGCCGAGGAGGCCGGCGAGGACGAGCCGCCGACGTCCTGACGCCCGGTGCGCACGTGTTAAGCGGGGGCCCCTGCTATACCGGAGACGTTAAGAAGGGGCCCCTCCTTGCATCAGGCCGGGGTATTTCAGGCCGGCACCGGTGTTCAGCACCACCACGCGCTCGCCGGGACGGATCCAGCCACCGGCCCGCAGGTGCCGGGCGGCGGTCAGGCAGGCCGCGCCCTCCGGGCAGAGCAGCAGCCCCTCGCGGGCGGCGAAGTCGCGCAGGTCGGTGAGGATCTCCGCGTCGTCCACGGCGATCGCGGTGCCGGCGCTCTCCCGCAGCGCGGACAGGATCAGCTCGTCGCCGAGCGGGGCGGGCACGGTGATGCCGAACGCGACGGTGCGCGCGTCCTCCCACGGGGTGACGCGGTCCTCGCCGGCCGCGAACGCCCGCACGATCGGCGCGCATCCGGTGGACTGCACCGCTACCAGCCGGGGCAGCCGGTCCTCGACCCAGCCGAGCTCGCGCAGCTCGTGCAGCGCCTTGTGGATGCCGATCAGCCCGACGCCCCCGCCGGTCGGGTAGACGATCACGTCGGGCACCTGCCAGCCGAGCTGCTCGACGATCTCGTACCCCATGGTCTTCTTGCCTTCGAGGCGGTACGGCTCGCGCAGCGTGCCCGCGTCGAAGATCCGCCCGTCCGACCCGGCGATCAGCTCGGCGATGTCCCGGCCGGCGTCGTTGATCAGGCCGTCGATCAGCCGTAGGTCCGCGCCGGCGGCGAGGCACTCCTCCCGGCAGATGGTCGGCGCGGCCAACGGCATGGCGATCGTCGCGCCCATCCCGGCCCGCGCCGCGTACGTGGCCCAGGCCGCCCCGGCGTTGCCGTTCGTGGGCATCGCGATGTGCTCCACGCCCAGTTCCCGGGCCCGGCTCACGCCCACCGACGCGCCCCGCGCCTTGAACGACCCGGTCGGGGTCAGCCCCTCGTCCTTGACGAGCAGATCCGCGATGCCGATCTCGTGGCCGTACGCGGGCGCACGCCACATCGGCGTCCAGCCCTCGCCGAGCGTGGTGACGCACCGGGGATCGGCCACCGGCAGCAGCTCCCGGTAGCGCCACAGGTCGGCCGGGCGCAGCCCGAACTGCTCCGGGGCCACGGTGGCGGCCACCTCGGCGAGGTCGTAGCGCGCCAGCAGCGGTGAGCCGCAGCCGCACAGGTTCTGCAACACGTCGGCCGGATGGTCACGGCCGCAGCGCGGGCACTCCAGGTGCGTCAGGTGCACGGTGGTCCTCAGCTCGCGTCGATGCTCAGCCAGTGCCGGCTGCGCCGGCCCGGCTCGTACGGGGAGTCGAGGCGTTTCGCCACCACTCCCGGGAGCCCCTGCTCACGGGCGGCCCGCAGGGCGTCCGCACCGACTCCCGGGAACCACGGCGGAGTCTGCCAGTGCGGACCGGCGAGCGCCAGACCGTCGAGCAGGTCACGGCGTTGCGCGTACGGCACGTCCAGGCTCGGCACGCCCTCCAGCCAGAGCAGGTCGACGGCGAGGAACTGCCCGTCGCGCCGGGTCGGCGGCCGGACCCGCCCGGCCGGGTCGATCCGGACCAGCACTCCGTCGAGCACCGCCTCGGCCGGGGCCAGCGCCTCGGCCATCGCCCGCAGCCAGGGGTACGACCCGGTGACCTCGTCGTCGTCGCCGTCGAGCAGCCGCAGCCGGCCGCCCGAGACGTACGCCATCGCGCGCACGCCCGCCCAGCGCAGCTCGTACCCCCAGGCGTCGGCGTCGCGCGGCAGCCGCCCACCCTCGGCGGGCCGCATCGGGCGGACCAGGTCGGGCATCGGCGTCCAGCCCTCCGGCGCCGGGTCGGTGCGCCTGATCATCCAGTCCCGGCCCCGCCCGCCGGTGGCGAACAGCACGTACCGCCCCTTCGTGCGCTCGCCGTCGAGCACCACGATCACCTCGTCGTCGCGCCACTTCTCGGCCCGGTAGGTGCCGGTGTCGTGCACTGTCATCCGGCCGCCGCCGTACTCCCCGGCGGGAATCTCCCCGTGGAACGTCAGGTACTCCATCGGGTGGTCCTCGGTGTGCACGGCGAGGTGGTTGCGGCCCGGGTCGCGGGGCAGGCCGCGCGGCACCGCCCAGGAGGCGAGCACGCCGTCGTGCTCCAGCCGCAGGTCCCAGTGCAGGCTCCGGGCGTGGTGCTGCTGGATGACGAAGCGGGGCGCGCGCCGCGCGGACCGCTTCCGGCCGGGCGCCCGCTCGGGCACCGGTTCCGGGGTACGCGCGGCGTCCCGTTTGCGCCGGTACTCGTCCAGCCGGTCCGCCATCCCCGCATCCTCCCCCAGACGCGCCGTGCGCGCCGGGATGCCGGTGTGTGTGCGGCGAACCGGGGTAGAACGGGGGACATGGACAGCGACCAGCCCACCCTTCCGCTCGCCGGTGACGTCCGGATCCCGCTGCTCGGCTTCGGGACGTGGCAGGCCACCGGCGAGGCCGGTTTCCAGGCCGTGCTCGCCGCGCTGGACGCCGGCTACCGGCACATCGACACGGCCACCATGTACGGCAACGAGAAGGAGGTCGGGCGGGCGGTCAAGGAGAGCGGGCTGCGCCGCGAGGACGTCTTCATCACCACCAAGCTGCCGCCGGACCGGGTGGGCCGGGAGCGGGAGACCATCGAGGCGAGCCTGGCCGCCCTGGACACCGACTACGTGGACCTGTGGCTGGTGCACTGGCCGCCGTCCGCGCCCGGCGACAGCATCCCGGTGTGGCGGGAGATGCTCGCCGCGCGGGACGAGAACATGGCGCGCACGGTCGGGGTGAGCAACTACTCGATCGGGCAGATCGACGAGCTGATCCAGGCCACCGAGGAGACGCCGGCGGTCAACCAGATCCGCTGGAGCCCCTCGCTGTACGAGCGGCACACGCACGCCGCCCACCGGGACCGGGGTGTGGCGCTGGAGGGGTACAGCCCGTTCAAGACCAGCGACCTGTCCGACCCGGCGCTGGTCCGCATCGCCCAGGCGCACGACGTGTCGCCGGCCCAGGTGGTGCTGCGCTGGCACATCGACCACGAGATCGTGGTCATCCCGAAGTCGGTCACGCCGGAGCGGATTCGGGCCAACGTCGACGTGTTCGGGTTCTCGCTCACCGCCGAGGAGATGCGCGACATCGACGCGCTCGCCGGCTGAGGCGTACCCGGGGGAGGGGGCGCGGTCCGCGCCGGGCCGCGCCCCCCCCCCCTGTGGGGTGGTGAGCCCCCGGGGCAGGTGGAGCCGTTGAGCGTGAAGCTGCTCGGTGCCGAGTAGCTGCCGTTGAGCGTCGCCTGGTAGCCGAAGGTGGTCGACGCGCCGGGCGACAGGGTGCCGTTGTAGCCGGCGTCGCGAGCGGTCGCCGCGGAGCCGCTCTGGCTGACGGTGGCGTTCCACGCGTTGGTGACGGTCTGCCCGGAGGGCAGGTTGTAGTTGAGCGTCCAGCCGTTGATCGTGCCGGAGCCGGTGTTCTTGACCGTCACCTCGGCGGTGAAGCCGTTGTTCCACACGTTCGCCGCCTTGTAGGTGACGGTGCAGGACGCGCCGCCCGAGGGCGGGGGCGTGGTCGGCGCCGACGTGGTCGGCGGCGGGTTGGAGCCGCCGGTGTTGACGTTCTGCGAGAACGAGTTGACCGCCAGCCCGACGCCGCCCTGCCACGGCTCGAAGCCGGCCTGGATGCTGGTCAGGTACCAGTCGTTCGTGATCGCGCCCCGGTTGCGGGTGTCGTTGATGAACGCCAGCGCGTCGAAGCTGAAGCTGGGGATGGCCGACGGCGACAGGTACGAGATGACGTTGTTCGAGCCGTTGCTGCCGCGCCACACCTCCCAGGTCCGGCCCGCGATGTTGGCGGTGCCGACCGGGGAGCCGATGGGCTGGATCGAGCCCTGCCGGTTGAGCCAGATCATGATCTCCATCTGGTTCACGCCGTCCCGCTTCGGCGACGGGTCGAGCCAGATGTCGTACGAGGCGTTGAAGATCGCGCCGCTGACGTAGTTGTAGCTGATGCTGGACGGTGCGCTGCTGATGTTCTTCACCTGCACCGGCAGGTTCGTGCCGGGCGAGCAGTTGGTGTAGTGGCAGCCCACGAAGATCGACGGGTAGGCGACCGGCGCCCCGTTTGTCGGCGCGGAGCCGTCCGCCCGGGTGATCGAGAAGCCGGTCGAGGTGACGTTGATGCACTGCTGGGCGCTGGTGCCCCAGCGGTTGTTCTGCACCACGTACTTGCCGCCGATGGTGGTCGAGCCGTACTGCTCGCAGATCTGCGTGTCGGCGGAGGCGGTGCCGCCGAGCGCGACGGCGACGATGGTGCCGGCGGCCAGCAGGCCGGCTGCGGCGAGAGCCCTGAGTGGACGCTTCATGATGCTCCTTGGCTCGGCGCGGGGACGGCGCCGGTTCGGTCGGTGTTACGGACGGGAGCGCTCCCACGGTGCAGGGAATACATTTACATGTCTCGAATCATTGCGCAAATGCGCCGGGCTCGTTAACGCTCCGCGTACGGCCGGTGGTGCGACCGAGTGCCACGGCCGACCCCTTCCCCCAGATGGAGGCGGGATTCCTGCCGGTGGGACGGGGTGTGCCGCCGACCGGCGGTCCGTGCCAGGGCGAGCGGGCACTTCCGCCGCCTGGTTGCGGCGAGTAATGTCTTGCCTCCAACGCGTGCCGTTCCCCTCCGGAGGCGTAACCCACCATGGGTGGTTCACCCCTGCGCGTCCTCGTCGTCGGCGCGGGCATCGCCGGACTCGCCGTCGCCCGGGCGCTTCGCCTGGCGGGATTCCGGCCCGACGTCACCGAGCGGCTGCCACCCGTGGAGTCGACAGACACCGGCCTCTACCTGCCGGGCAACGCGGCCCGGGCGATGCGCCGGCTCGACCTCGACGGCCCGCTGCGCCCGCTCGGCCAGGTGATCCACCGGCAGCGCTTCCTCGACGCCGCCGGTGCGCCGCTGTGCGAGGTCGACCTCGACGCGCTCTGGACCGGAGTGGGGGAATGCCGGGCACTGCCCCGGGCCGAGCTGCACCGGGTGCTGCTCACCGGCGCCGGCGGCGCGGTCCGGCACGGCGCCGAGGTCAGCACCGTCGACCCGCTGCCCGGCGGCGTGGCGGTCGGCTTCACCGACGGCACCAGCGCGGAGTACGACCTGGTCGTCGGCGCGGACGGGCCACGCTCGGCGGTACGCACGCTCGCCGCGCTCGGCGGGCCGCCCCGCCCCGCCGGTCACGTGGTCTACCGGGCCCTCGTGCGCGGCGGCCCGCGGATCGCCGACTGGACCGCCCTGCTCGGCCAGCGGGCCGGGTTCCTGGTGGTGCCGCTCGGCGCCGGGCGGCTCTACTGCTACGCCGACGAGGCCGGCACCGACCTGCCCGCCGACCCGCTCGCCCGGCTGCGCGAGCTGTTCGGCTCGTACGGCGGCCCCGTCCCGGAGGTGCTGGACGCGCTGGAGACGGTGTGCGTCGAGCGCACCGAGGAGGTCGAGCTGGGGCGGTGGTTCCACGGCCGGGTGCTGCTCGTCGGTGACGCCGCTCACGCCACCGCGCCGACGCTCTCCCAGGGCGCGGCCATGGCGCTGGAGGACGCCGTCGTGCTCGCCGAGTCGCTGCGCGCCGCCGGCAGCGTCGACGCCGCGCTGCTGGCGTACGAGAGTCGCCGCCGCCCGCGTACCCGCTGGGTGCGGGACCGGACCCGGGACCGCAACCGCACCCGCGACGTGCCGCCGGCGCTGCGCGACCCGTTGCTGCGCGGACGCGGCGGACGGATCTTCCGGGAGCACTACCGGCTCCTGACCGGCCCGCTCTAGGCGGCCGGAGATCGTAGCCGCCCACCCCACGCGGCGGGGCCACCTACCGGGGACTATCCTCCTTGCGGATGACGGCTGCGCCGATGACCAGCGCGCCGAGCGGGACAACCAGAACCGGAGGCCACTCGTGACCACCGTCGCACCCAAGCCGGTCGTGACCCGGCCCTGGCCGGTCCGGGAGCCGGTCAAGGGGTCGGCCCTCGCGCGGCTGTTGCGCACCACGGACGCGAAGCAGATCGGGATCATGTACATGGTCACCGCGTTCGTGTTCTTCATGATCGGTGGCCTGATGGCCCTGATCATGCGTGCCGAACTGGCGCGGCCGGGCCTGCAGTTCCTGTCGCCCGAGCAGTACAACCAGCTCTTCACGATGCACGGCACGATCATGCTGCTGTTCTTCGCGACGCCGATCGTGTTCGCCTTCGCGAACTACGTGGTGCCGCTGCAGATCGGCGCGCCGGACGTGTCGTTCCCGCGGCTCAACGCCTTCGCGTACTGGCTCTACCTGTTCGGCGGCACGCTCGCCACGGCGGGCTTCATCGCCCCGGGCGGCGCGGCCGACTTCGGCTGGACCGCGTACACGCCGCTGAGCACCGCCGACCACGCCCCGGGCGTCGGCGCGAACATGTGGGTCGTCGGCCTGGCCATCTCCGGTCTGGGCACGATCCTCGGCGCGGTCAACCTGATCACCACGATCCTGACCCTGCGCGCGCCCGGCATGACCATGTTCCGGATGCCGATCTTCACCTGGAACATGCTGGTCACCAGCCTGCTGGCGATCCTGGTCTTCCCGCTGCTGGCCGCCGCGCTGTTCGCGCTCGCCGCGGACCGCCTGATGGGCGCCCACGTGTACGACCCGGCGACCGGCGGGCCGATGCTGTGGCAGCACCTGTTCTGGTTCTTCGGTCACCCCGAGGTGTACATCATCGCGCTGCCGTTCTTCGGCATCATCAGCGAGATCATCCCGGTGTTCTCCCGGAAGCCGATCTTCGGCTACAAGGGCCTGGTGGCCGCCACCATCGCCATCGCCGCGCTGTCGATGAGCGTCTGGGCGCACCACATGTTCGCCACCGGCCAGGTGCTGCTGCCGTTCTTCAGCTTCCTGAGCTACCTGATCGCGGTGCCCACCGGTATGAAGTTCTTCAACTGGATCGGCACCATGTGGCGGGGCCAGATCACCTTCGAGACGCCGATGCTGTTCTCGATCGGCTTCCTGGTGACCTTCCTCTTCGGTGGTCTCACCGGTGTGCTGCTGGCCAGCCCGCCGCTCGACTTCCACCTGCACGACTCGTACTTCGTGGTGGCGCACTTCCACTACGTGCTCTTCGGCACCATCGTGTTTGCCGTCTTCGCCGGCATCTACTTCTGGTTCCCGAAGATGTTCGGCCGGATGCTGGACGAGCGCCTCGGTAAGATCCACTTCTGGCTCACCATGCTCGGCTTCCACACCACGTTCCTGGTGCAGCACTGGCTGGGCAACGAGGGCATGCCGCGCCGGTACGCCGACTACCAGGCCATCGACGGCTTCACCACGCTGAACACGATCTCCACGATCGGCGCGTTCATCACCGGTATCTCGACGCTGCCCTTCATCTGGAACTGCTGGAAGTCGTACAAGACCGGCCCGGTCGTCGAGGTCGACGACCCGTGGGGCTACGGCAACTCGCTCGAGTGGGCCACCAGCTCCCCGCCGCCGCTGCGCAACTTCGACCGCATGCCGCGCATCCGCTCCGAGCGGCCGGCCTTCGACGCGAAGTTCCCCGAGCTGGCCGCCGGGCAGAGCCTGGCCGGCCCGCCCGAGGGTGGTGCCAAGCCGCTGACCAGCGAGGTCAACGGTGGCGCCAGCTACCAGGAGGACACCGCAGGCAACCTCGACCAGCGCTGAGTTTCGCGCCGTCACGTCGAGCCGGGCGCCGCACTCCCCAACGGGGGTGCGGCGCCCGCCCTTTTCCGCCCTTTCCCGTCCCCGCCCGCCTGCCCCGCGGCACCAGTTCGGGGAAGTGGCGGTGTCCAGGGCGCGTGGATCCAGCCACTTCCCCGTACTGGCCTCGCCCTCCGCCACGCGGGAGGACACGAACTCCTGATCCCGCCGGCCGAGGGGATTAGCGGGAGGCTAGGGCCAGGTCGGGGTCCGGGATCGGGGTGCGGCGGTGGCGCAGCTCGATCGGGAGCACCACCAGCGCCACCAGCGCCCCGATCGCGCCGGTGACCGCGAAGCCCCACGCGGGCGCGGAGGCGTCGATGACCGCGCCGGCCAGCGGCGCGCCGAGCGCGATGCCCACCGTCACGGCGGAGCCGTGCAGCCCCATCGCCACACCGCGTACGGAGGGCGGGGCCAGCCGGCTGACCGCGTCGGAGGTGGACGCGAGGGTGGGCGCGCAGAGCGCACCGGCCGGGATCAGCGCGAGACAGAGCAGCCACCAGTGCGATCCGCCCAGCCCGACCGGGATGGTGGCGAGGCTCAGCACCGCCACCAGCGCCAGCGGGGAGAACGAGCGGCGTACCGCGCCGTACGCGAAGCCACCCACCAGCGAGGCGACCGCCCAGGCGGCGAGCACGACGCCGGTCCAGCCGACCTCGCCGCCGGAGCGGAGCACGGCGACCACTGCGACGTCGGTGCCGCCGAGCACGAGGGTGGCGGCGAGGCTGACCGCCAGCACGGCGAGCAGGCGCGGGGTGAGCCACTCGCGGCGGTGCACCGGGCGCTGCGGCCCGGTCTGCTCGTCGGCGGCCCGCACCGGCGGGTTGAGCAGCCAGAAGCAGATGCCGGAGCCGACGATCCCGGCGCCGACCGCCCACAGCGTCAGGCGCGGCGTGACGGCGGTGGCCAGGGCGACGGCGAGCGCCGGGCCGACCATGAACGACAGCTCCATCGCCATCGAGTCCAGCGCGTACGCGGGGCGGCGCTTCTCGGCCGGCACGAGCGCGGCGATCGACTGGCGGATCATCGAGAAGATCGGCAGCGCGAGCAGCCCGGCGAGGAACGCGGCCGGCAGCAGCACCGGGTACGGCAGTGTGGGCGCGGCGGACCAGAACAGCGCCTCGGCGACGGTGGTGAGCACCAGCACCGGCCGCAGTCCCCGGCGGTCGATGAGCCGCCCGAGCAGCGGGGCGCCGACCGCCGCGCCGATGGTCGACGCGGCGCCGACCAGGCCGGCGGCGCCGTAGCCGCGGCCCAGGTCGAGCACCACGTAGAAGGTGAGCGTCACCCCGGTGGCGGTGAGCGGCACGCGGGCCAGCACCGACACCAGCAGCAACGATCGGACACCGGGTAGGGCGAGCGCCTCCCGGTAAGGCTTCAGGTTCACGACGGTCCGTACCTCCGGCGTCATCCTGGGGCCGGGGTACGACACCCGCAAGCGATTACCGGGTCAAGCGGTGGCGATCACAGGCTCGCCCACCATTGTCACCCCGGCGCCGTCGAGGGCCCGCAGCGCCACGTCGAGCGTGTCCGGCGCGACGGCGGCGGTCAGGTCGAGCAGCACAGTGGTCCGGAAACCCTCCCGGGCGGCGTCCAGCGCGGTCGCGCGCACGCAGTGGTCGGTGGCGATGCCGACCACGTCGACCCGGTCCACGTCGTGCCGGCGCAGCCAGTCGGCCAGGCACTCGCCGTCGGGCGCATGGCCTTCGAAACCGGAGTACGCGGCCGCGTGCTCGCCCTTGTGGAAGATCGCCTCCACCCGGTCGGTCGCCAGCTCGGGGTGGAACTCGGAGCCGGAGGTGCCGACCACGCAGTGCCGGGGCCAGGAGTCGACGTAGTCCGGCGGGTCGCCGAAGTGCGCGCCCGGGTCGATGTGGTAGTCCTTCGTCGCGACCACGTGGTCCCACCGGTCCGGCTCGGCGGCGAGCAGCCGGGAGATCCCGGCGGCCACTCCCGCCCCGCCGCCGACCGCGAGGGAGCCGCCCTCGCAGAAGTCGTTCTGCACGTCCACGATGATCAGGGCGTTCGCCATCGGGTTCCTCCTCAGCTCGCGGGTACGACGGTGACGGGGACGGCCGGGTCGCCGGCGGAGAGCTTGAGCCCCTCCCACGGGATGGAGATCAGGCACTGGCGCAGGTGGTCCCGCGACTCCTCCAGCGTGGGCAGTGTCTCCGGCTCGCCCGACACCACGTACGAGCGCTGGAGCAGCCGGTCGTTGGGCTGCCGGTCCGGCACGCCCTGCGGGACGATGACCTCCTCGGTGGCGGTCCCGGTCGGCTTGTGCCGGCGGACCGCGACCTTCCGGCCGCCGATGGTGGCCTTGTGCTCGGAGCGTTTGACCACCGGCCGCCCCTCCACCTCGACCAGCTTGTAGACCAGTCCGGCGGTGGGCGCGCCGGAGCCGGTCACCACGGCGGTGCCGGCGCCGTACATGTCCACCGGTTCGGCGGCGAGCGCGGCGATCGCGTACTCGTCGAGGTCACCGGAGACGATGATCTTCGTCTCGGTGGCGCCGAGCGAGTCGAGCAGCTCGCGGGACTGCTGGGCGATCACCGCGAGGTCGCCGGAGTCGATCCGGACCGCCCGCAGCTCCGGCCCGGCCACCGCGATCGCGTTGCGGATGCCCTGGGCGATGTCGTACGTGTCGACCAGCAGCGTGGTGTCCTTGCCCAGCGTGGCGACCTGGGACGCGAACGCGGCCCGCTCGTCGTCGTGCAGCAGTGTGAAGGCGTGCGCGGCGGTGCCCGCGGTGGGGATGCCGTAGCGCTGCCCGGCGGCCAGGTTGGAGGTGAACCGGAACCCGGCCAGGTACGCGGCCCGCGCCGCGGCGACGGCGGCCTCCTCGTGCGCGCGGCGGGAGCCCATCTCGATCAGCGCCCGCCCCCGTGCGGCGGTGACCATCCGGGCCGCGGCGGCGGCGACCGCGCAGTCGTGGTTGAGCACCGACAGCACGAGCGTCTCCAGCACCACGCACTCGGCGAACGTGCCGGACACGGTGAGGATCGGGGAGCCGGGGAAGAACAGCTCGCCCTCGGCGTAGCCGTCGATGTCGCCGGTGAAGCGGTAGTCGGCCAGCCACTGCGCGGCCCGGTCGTCCACCACACCGGTACGGCGCAGGAAGTCGATCTCGGCCGGTTCGAACCGGAAGTCGCGGATCATCTCGATCAACCGGCCGGTGCCGGCGACCACCCCGTACCGGCGCCCGGCCGGCAGCCGCCGGCTGAACACCTCGAAGACGCAGCTCCGGTCGGCCGTGCCGTCACGCAGCGCGGCGCTGACCATGGTCAGCTCGTAGTGGTCGGTCAGCAGCGCGGGGCGAAGGGTGCTCACCGCTCCAGCCTAGAGTTCAGTCCGGCTCCGTGCCGTCGTGCCCCGGCATCGACCGCAGCGCGGCCCGCAACTCGCCGCGCCCGGCGACGCCGAGCTTGCTGTAGACGCGCTGGAGGTGGTTCTCCACCGTTCGCGTGGACAGGAACAGCCGCTCCGCGATGGCCCGGCTGGTCACCCCGTCGGCGGCCAGGCGGGCGACCTCCCACTCCCGGTCGCTGAGCGTCGGGCGGAGCCGCCGCAGCGCCGGGGTGGAGATCTCGTCGCAGCGGCGCAGCAGGTCGGCGAGGCGTTCCCGGACCGGCCCGGTGGCGCCGGCGCGGGCGTTCCGCGTCCGGTGCAGCGCCATGGCGGTCGCCTCGGCGGCGTACACGGTCAGCTCGCGGTCGGCGAAACCGTCGGCGACGGCCAGCAGGGCGTCCGGGGCGCCGTCGGCGGCGGCCCGGCCGAACCGGGCGACGAGCGGCGGCAGCACGCCGTCGACCTGCTCGGAGAGCTCGGCCAGGCGTTGCGCCACGGTGCGCCGGCCGCCGTCGGTGCAGGTCGGGCCGACCGGCGCGGCGGCCTGGTCGAACCGGACCAGGTCGAGCAGGACGAGCAGCTCGTGCCCGGCCAGGCCGTCCTCGCGCAGCCGGTCGGCGAGCGCGCACAGGTGCTTGGTGGCCGCCGGCAGGTCACCCGTCGCGGCCTGGACCGCGCCCCGGGCCTGCTCCAGCCAGGGATAGAGCACGGCCATGCCGGGGGCGTGCGTCCGGTCCGCCTCGGCCATCGCGTCGGCCGCGTGCGTCACGTCCCCGCGCAGCGCGGCGGCCTGGGCGCGCTCGGCGTGCGCCAGCCCGGCGTACACGCGGCTGGTGGCGAGCACCGCGCACGCCTCCAGGCTGGTCCGCAGCGCCTCGTCGCCGCGCCCGCGCAGCCGCGCCGCGTACGCCTGGAGGATGGCCAGGTAGCCGGTGCCGAGCCGGAAGTCTCCGGCCCCGGCCAGGTCGGCGAACTCGTCGGCGACTATCGCGTCGATGCCGGGCAGGTCGCCGGAGAGCGTCAGCCGGGTGCCCCGGGCCAGCTCCATGGCGAGCTGGAGGTAGGGCATGTCGGCCCGCCAGCACGCCGCCTCGGCCTGGACCCGGGCGATCGCGGTGGCGCTGCGCTGATACTGCCCCTGCGCGGCCTGGAGGTGGGCCAGCGTGCAGCGGGCCAGCTCCCGGGCGGCCATCGGGGCGGCCGGGCGGTCGAGCACCTCCTGGGCCAGCCGTACCGCGACGTCGACGTCGAGCCGGTGCAGTCGCATGATGGCCTCGAACGCGCGTACGCGAGTCCGGTCGGCGGGGTCGCGCAGCTCCTCGCCGCGCGCGGCGATCTCCTCCACCGTGGACTCCCGGTTGAGTCCCCAGTAGCTGACCATGCCCCGGACCGTCAGCCACCGGCTGCGCCGGCGGTCGTCGTGGATCTCCCCGGCGACCTGGTCGAGCACGCTGATCGCCTCGTCCGGCCGGTCGCCGAACATCAGGATGGTGGCCAGCAGTTCGGCCGCGTCGGTGCCGCCGCCGGCCTCCAGCGCGGCGCGGGCCAGCCGGGTGGCCAGCGGCACGTCGTACCGGCCGAACGCCTGGACCGCCGCGTCGAGCAGCAGGGCGACGTCCTGCGCCGTGCCCGAGTCGAGCCGCCACACCGCGACCCGCAGCAGGTCGTCGCGGCGGCGCGTGCCGACCTGCTCCAGCAGCCCGGCGAGGGTGGCCTGGAGTCGGCGGGTGCGGCTGACCGGGCAGTGCCGGCGCATCACCTCGCCGTAGAGCGGGTGCGCCAGGCGGACGTTGAGCCGCCGGTCGTCGTGGATCAGGGTGATGAGCCCGCGCTCCTCGGCCGTCTCCACGTCCGCCGGGTCGACCGCCCGTTCCAGCAGTTGCAGGCCCAGCGGCTCGCCGAAGGCGACCAGCTCGACCACCGCCCGGACGCCGGGGGTGAGCTGCCCGATCCGGGTGTCGATCAGGTCGGTGAGGCTGGGCGCCAGCTCCAGCCGCCCGGTCCAGGTCCAGATCCCGTACGTGCGGCGCAGCTCGTCGTCGGCGGCCAGGACCAGCTCGCGCAGCAGCAGCGGGTTGCCGGCGCAGAGCTGGAAGAGCCGGTCGGAGGAGCCGGCGTCGACCGGTCCACCCAGGATGGCGGCGAGCAGACCGGTGGTCTCGCTGCGGCCGAGCGGGCCCAGTTCGACCAGTTCGACCAGGTCGTCGGTCCAGAGCGCGCGGATCGGCAGCGGGATCTGCTCGCCGTTGCGCAGCGTCCCGATGACTGTGGCGTTCTCGGAGCGGGCGACCAGGTGCACAAGCGCGGCCGAGGGTGGGTCGAGCAGGTGCGCGTCGTCGATGGCGAGGACGATGGGCCGGCCGGCGGCCTGTTCCTGCAGCACGTCGACGGCCCAGCGCAGGATTCCGGCGGGGGAGAGCCCCTGCGGCTGGGTGGCGGGCAGCACCTGGACGAGCCCGCCGAAGGGGAGCGCGGCGGTGGTGGCGCTGGCCGCGATGGACCAGATCGCGTACCGCTCGGGGGAGAGCTCGGAGACGCCCTCGCGCAGCAGCCGGCTCTTGCCGACCCCGGCGTCGCCGCTGAAGAGCAACCCGCGCCCTCCAGGTCGGCCGATCGTCGACAACAGACGGTTGAGTTCATCCCTACGGCCGACGAACTCCCACCTACTCATCGGAGCAGCATATCGACCGTGTTCCGTCCGCGTGCGGGCCGTTACGCAGTGAAGTTGAGTAATCTGGCCGTTACCCATGAGTATCGGAGGTGTTCGTTGTCGGATGGCCGACAGCCGTACTCTTCCGACAGCCCCTGCAACCAGGGAAAAGCCGCGACCGGCACCCCGGTCGCCTGACCGGGAGGCCACCTGATGACGCCGGGTCCACTCCCCTCGGTCGACGTGCCCGACCCGCGCCGTCAGGCCGGCCCGCCCGGGTGCGCCCCGCTGCCGACCCGGCTCGGGGCGGCCACGCCCGGACCGGACGATCCGATGGCCGTGGTCGTCGCCGGCCCGGCCGGCGCCGGCCGGCGCGAGGTGATCGCCGGCCTGCTCGGGATCGACTCCGCGACGCTCGCCGTGCCCGCGGGAAGCAACCTGCTGGTCCAGCACGCCGAGAAGGCGACCCGCGCCGCGTACGTCCCGGGCTACCGCCAGCCGCACGCCTACGGCGCCGACCCGATGGCGACCGGCCCGGCGCTGGCCCGGCCGCCACGCCGGGTCGAGCTGAGCCTGCCCGACCCGCTGCTGCGGCACTTCGCCGTGGTCGACACGCCGGACACCGGCACGCTCGGCGTGGCCGGCGGCCGGGTGCTGCGCGACGCCGTCGGCCGGGCCGGCGCGCTGCTCTTCGTGATCTCCGCCGACCAGGCGTTCAGCGCGGCCGAGCTGCACCTGCTCGCCGAGATGGCGCGCGCCCGGGTCGAGGTGTTCTTCGCGGTCACCCCCGGCACGACCGGCTGGACCGCGTCGGCCGACGGCCCGGCGGCGGAGGCCACCGGTCCGTCCGCCCGCCGGCTCGACCCGGTGTCGGTCTCCATCGAGGCGCACCGCGCGGCGCTGCTGGCCGCGGTGCCGGCGCTCACCCCGGCCCGGTGGTTCCCGGCCCGCCGGGCCGAGCTGCCGCACCTGCGGCGTGCGCTGGTCGGCTGGGCCGCCGACGAGGGACTGCGCCGCGGCAGCGCAAGCCCGCCGGTGCCGCCCGGCGCGCACGGCCGGGTGCCGGTGCTGGCCGGCGTCGAGCCCGGCGAGCTGGCCGACCGGATCGACAGGGGGTCACGAGCCTGCGCCCGCCGGATTCGTCAGCACCTCGCCCTGGAGTTGGCGAACATCCACCTGCGGGTGGTGCAGGAGATCGTCTTCGGGGTCGGCTGCGCCGGCCTGCCGCAGATGCTCGACCGCGAACTGGAGGCGCTGTCGCTGCTCGCCACCGCGCAGTGCGACGAGGCCGTCCGCGGTCTCGTCGACGCCGCCGCCGCCCGGGTCTTCGGCGCGCCGCTGGCAGAGGGCGTACGCGGGCGGATCGCGCACGCGGTGCGCTGTAGCCTGGCCGACCATCCGGACGGCCGGGAGCTGGACCGGGTCCTCCTGGTCACCAGCACGGCCGGGGTCGCCGCGCTGACCGGCGAAGGCGCTCTCGACGCCCTGGCCGGGCTGCCCGGCGGGCAGCGGGACGAGATGCTCCCGCCCGTCGGCGTCGCCCTCAACGGCGGCTGCTGGCAGCACTGGCGGGCGACCGACAACAACGACCCGAACGCCGCCCGGTCCTGGGCCCAGCGCGCGCTGCGCGAGGTCGAACTCGAACTGTCCCGCGAGGTGTCCCGCCGCTTCGAGGTGATCCGTCTCTCGCTGACCGGGGTGCTCGCCGATGCTGTCGACCACGGCATCCTGCTTGCCTGACCACGGCGCGGGCACACCGCGACCCGGGCTCGCGTACGCGGCCCGGGCGGGTGACGACGGCCGCCGCGGTGTTCCGGTTCATCGGTTCCCCGGATCCGGTGGCACGATGGGGGGCATGGCGGCTCCACAGGTTGCGCCGGTCGAGACGCCGGACACCGAAGAGGTGCCGGTCTCCGACCGGCCGTGGGTGACCATCGTCTGGGACGATCCGGTCAACCTGATGACGTATGTGACCTGGGTGTTCCAGAAGCTCTTCGGATACAGCCGGGAGAAGGCGGAGCGGCTCATGCTGGACGTGCACCACAAGGGCAAGGCCGTGGTGTCCACCGGCGCCCGGGAACGGATGGAGCACGACGCGGCGCAGCTGCACGCGTACGGTCTCTGGGCGACGGTGGAGAGGTCATGAGCATGTTCCGCCGCCGGGGCGACCACTACGTGGCGACGTTCGCCGTCGACGAGGTCCGGGTGCTGCGCAAGGTCGCCGCCGAGGTGGTCGGGCTGCTGACCGACGGCTTCGACCACGGTGACCCGGTGGTCGGCCGGCTCTTCCCCGACGTCTACCCGGACGACGACGCCGGCACCGCCGAGTTCCGCCGCTACACCGAGGGCGATCTGAAGACCGGGAAGATCGACCAGGCGGGCGCGATCCTCGCCGCCCTGCCCGACGGCGACTCCGGCGGCGAGGTGCGACTCGACGCGGAGGCGGCCGAGGCGTGGCTGCGCGCGCTCAACGACGCCCGGCTGGCGATGGGCGTACGCCTGGAGATCAAGGACGGCACCGACCTGGGTGAGGAGCTCGACGACGCGGTCGCCGAGGACCCCGGTTCGTCCCGGGTGTTCCAACTGTCGGTCTACGCCTACCTCGGTTATCTGCAGGAGTCCCTGCTCAACGCGCTCATCGACTGAGTGGTGACGGTTGCCACCTCGCCGCCCGGCCCGGCCAGGGGCTAGGCTGGTGGCGTGCTGAGCATCGACCGGTCGATCATCGACGCGATCGTCGCCCACGCGCGTCGGGACCACCCGGACGAGGCGTGCGGCGTGGTCGCCGGCCCCGTCGGCAGCGACACCCCGACCCGGCACATCCCGATGGACAACGCGGCCCGCTCCATGACCTTCTACGAGTTCGACTCGATGGAGCAGTTGCGGGTGTGGCGGGAGATGGACGACCGCGACGAGGAGCCGGTGGTGATCTACCACTCGCACACCGCGACCGAGGCCTACCCGTCCCGCACGGACGTCTCCTTCGCCGGCGAGCCGGGCGCGCACTACCTGCTCGTCTCGACCCGCGAGCCCGACACCGAGGAGATCCGCTCCTTCCGGATCGTCGACGGCGTGATCACCGAGGAACCGGTGAAGATCGTGGATGCCGCCGTGGACCCGAACGCCGTCCAGTCCTACATGTTCGGGCAGAGCCCGGCGACGGTCGACTACGAGTGTTCCGACCGCTGATCTTCAGCGCCGGCACCTTCCTTTTCCCGTCACCTGGCACCATCCCGAACGAGGAGCACGAGACATCATGGCCATCGAGGTTCGCATCCCCACCATCCTGCGCAGCTACACCGGCGGCGCGAAGGTCGTCGAGGGCAGCGGCGACACGCTCGCCGACCTGATCGCCGACCTGGATTCGCGGCACGGCGGCCTGAAGGCCCGCCTGGTCACCGACGCGGGCGTGCTGCACCGGTTCGTCAACGTCTACGTCAACGACGAGGACGTCCGCTTCCTCGGCGCGCTCGACGCCAAGCTCAACGACGGCGACAGCGTGACCATCCTGCCGGCCGTGGCCGGTGGCGCGTTCGGCTTCGCGGCCGCCGCGGCGATCGCCTCGCACGCGGTCTCCACGCGCGCCGCCCGCTGAGGGGGCCCGCGATGGCGCGGTACGACAGCCTGCTCGACGCGTGCGGTGGCACCCCGCTGGTCGGGTTGCCCCGCCTCTCGCCGACGGCCCCCGCCGGGGCGCCGCCGGTGCGGCTCTGGGCCAAGCTGGAGGACCGGAACCCGACCGGCAGCATCAAGGACCGCGCGGCGCTGTACATGGTGCGCGCGGCCGAGGAGGCCGGCCGGCTCCGTCCCGGTGACACGATCCTGGAGCCGACCAGCGGCAACACCGGCATCTCGCTGGCCATGGTGGCGAAGCTGCGGGGCTACCGGCTGGTCTGCGTGATGCCGGAGAACGTCTCCACCGAGCGGGTGCAGCTGCTCCGGATGTACGGCGCGGAGATCATCTTCTCGCCGGCCGCGGGTGGTTCGAACCAGGCCGTCGCGACCGCGAAGCAGATCTCCGCCGAGCACCCGGACTGGGTGATGCTCTACCAGTACGGCAACGAGGCGAACGCCCGGGCGCACTACGAGACGACCGGACCGGAGCTGCTGCAGGACCTGCCGGGCATCACCCACTTCGTGGCCGGGCTGGGCACCACCGGCACGCTCATGGGCACCGGCCGCTTCCTGCGGGAGAAGGTCGACGGGATCCAGATCGTGGCGGCCGAGCCGCGGTACGGCGAGCTGGTCTACGGTCTGCGCAACATCGACGAGGGCTACGTGCCCGAGCTGTACGACGCGGGTGTGCTGTCCCGCCGCTTCTCCGTGGGCACCCGGGACGCCGTGCTGCGGACCCGGCAGCTCGTCGAGGTGGAGGGCATCTTCGCCGGGTTCTCCACCGGCGCCATCCTGCACGCCGCGCTCGCGGTGGCGCACGAGGCGGTCCGCGACGGCCGCCGCGCCGACGTGGCGTTCGTGGTCTGCGACGGCGGCTGGAAATACCTGTCGACCGGCGCGTACGGCGGCACGCTCGCCGACGCCGAGGAGTCGCTGGAGGGGCAGCTCTGGGCCTGACGGTCCGGCGACGGTCCGGCCGGTGGTGTCCCCGCCGGCCGGACCGCCGCGCCTGCCCGGAGCGGACGTGTATGGGTGTCACGTTGATGACAACTTCCGGCAGATGATTCTTGCCCGACCGGGGCGGCGCGTAGGCTGCGCAGCGTGGCGAGCGCGTCGGTAGAGATCATCGGCGGCGTCGCCGCCGGCGCATCGACTACTCATGGTGAGATCGAGGCCACCGGATGAGACTGACCGTCCTCGGCTGCGCGGGCAGCTTCCCGGGCCCCGAATCGCCCTGCTCGGCCTATCTCATGGAAGCCGAGGGCTTCCGGCTCCTGATCGACTTCGGCGTGGGTTCGCTCTCCACGCTCCAGCGCTACGTCGGGCTGCACGCCCCCGACGCGGTCCTCCTCACCCACCTGCACTGCGACCACATGTTCGACGCGGTGTCCTACGTGGTGGTGCGCCGGTACGCGCCGGACGGTCCGTACCCGCCCCTGCCGATGTACGCCCCCTCCGGCGCGCCCGACCGGCTCGCCGCCGCGTACGGGCAGGAGGAGGGCTCGGTGGAGGACGTCTACCAGTTCTACGGTCTCCAGCCGGGCACGTTCCCGATCGGCCCGTTCAGCGTCACCGTCGACCGGATGAACCACCCGGTCGAGACGTACGGGGTGCGGCTGGAGCACGGCGGGCGGGTGTTCTGCTACTCCGCCGACACCGCGCCCTGCGAGGCGTTGCTGCGCCTGGCCCAGGACGCCGACGTGTTCCTCTGCGAGGCGAGCTACATGGACGGCGTGGAGAACCCGCCGGATCTGCACCTGACCGGCCGGGAGGCGGGCGAGGCGGCCACCAAGGCGGGCGTGGGGCGGCTGCTGCTCACCCATCTCGTACCGGCCTGGGGCAGCGAGTCGCAGACGGTGGAGGCGGCGGCCGGGGCGTACGCCGGGCCGCTGGACGTGGTGCGGCCCGGCGCCTGCTACGACGTGTGACCCCGGCGGCGGCCGGGCCGTTTCGGCGGACACCCGCGGACGATCCGATCACCGCACCGCATAGGGTGCAGGCATGGCGCGACCTGACGGGCGGGAGCCCGACCAACTCCGACCGGTGACCCTGACCCGGGGCTGGAGCACCCACCCGGAGGGTTCGGTGCTCGTCGAGTTCGGCGCGACCCGGGTGCTCTGCACGGCGAGCGTCACCGAGGGCGTGCCGCGCTGGCGCAAGGGTTCCGGGTTGGGCTGGGTGACAGCCGAGTACGCGATGCTGCCCCGGGCCACGAACACGCGCTCGGACCGGGAGAGCGTGCGCGGCAAGGTCGGCGGGCGTACCCATGAGATCTCCCGTCTGATCGGCCGCAGCCTGCGTGCCTGCGTGGACCTCAAGGCGCTCGGCGAGAACTCGATCGTGCTCGACTGCGACGTGCTCCAGGCCGACGGCGGCACCCGGACCGCGGCGATCACCGGCGCGTACGTCGCGCTGCACGACGCGGTGACCTGGCTGGCCGAGCGCAAGGCGCTGGCCGGCAAGGTGGAGAAGGTGATGCACCGTTCGGTGGCGGCAGTGAGCGTCGGGGTGATCGGCGGCGAGCCGATGCTCGACCTCTGCTACGCCGAGGACGTCACCGCCGAGGTCGACATGAACGTGGTGTGCACCGGCGCCGGCGACTTCGTCGAGGTGCAGGGCACCGGCGAGGCGGGTGTCTTCGCCCGCGATCAGCTCGACGCGCTGCTCGACCTGGGCGTGGCGGGCTGCCTGGAACTGGCCGACGCGCAGCGGAAGGCGCTCTCGTCATGAACAAGGTCCTGCTGGCCACCCGGAACCGGAAGAAGCTCGTCGAGCTGCAGCGGATCCTGGACGGCGCGCTCGGCGCGCACCGGATCGCGCTGCTCGGCCTCGACGACGTCGAGGAGTACCCGGAGCTGCCGGAGACCGGCCTCACGTTCGGCGAGAACGCGCTGATCAAGGCGCGGGAGGGCTGCCGGCGTACCGGCCTGCCGACCATCGCCGACGACTCGGGGCTGGCGGTGGACGCGCTCAACGGCATGCCGGGCGTGTTCAGCGCCCGCTGGTCCGGCCGGCACGGCGACGACCACGCCAACCTCCAGCTCGTGCTGGACCAGGTCGGCGACGTGCCGGACGAGCACCGGGGCGCGGCGTTCGTCTGCACCGTCGCGCTGGTGCTGCCGGGCGGCAAGGAGCACCTGGTCGACGGCCGCCAGTCCGGCCGGCTGCTGCGCGCGCCGCGCGGCGAGGGCGGCTTCGGCTACGACCCGATCTTCCTGGGCGACGGGCAGGAGCGCACCAACGCGGAGCTGACGCCCGAGGAGAAGGACGCGGTCAGCCACCGCGGCAAGGCGCTGCGGGAGCTGGCCAAGCTGGTCGCGAAGGTGCTCCCGCCCGCCACCTGAGATCAGCCCAGCGGGCCGATCTCCCGTTCGATCGCCGCGCGCAGCTCCGGGCCGCGTACCACGTCGCGCGCCGCCTCCATCAGCGGCGCGAGGAACACGTCCGGTCCCGGCTCGCCGATCGTGCGGCCGAGCACGTCGAGCGCCGCCCGCCCGGCCGGTGACGGCGTCAGCGGGGCGCGCAGCTGGAGCCCGCGTACGGCCGCCAGCAGCTCCACCGCGAGCAGGCTGGTCAGGTTGTCCAGCACGGTGCGCAGCTTCTTGGTGGCCGCCCAGCCCATCGAGACGTGGTCCTCCTGCATGCCGCTGGTGGGCAGCGAGTCGACCGAGGCGGGCGCGGCGAGCCGGCGGTTCTCCGCCACGATCCCGGCGGCGGTGTACTGGGCGATCATCAGCCCGGAGTTCACCCCGGCGTCGGGGGACAGGAACGCGGGCAGCTCCCGGGAGCGGGTGACGTCCAGCAGCCGGTCCACCCGGCGTTCGGCGATCGCGCCCACCTCGGCGGCGGCGATGGCCAGGTAGTCGGCGGCGAAGCCGAGCGGCGCGCCGTGGAAGTTGCCGGTCGACTCGACCCGCCCGTCCGGCAGCACCACCGGGTTGTCCACCACGGACAGCAGTTCCCGGCCCGCGACCACCTCGACGAAGTCGAGCGTGTCCCGGGCCGCGCCGGCGACCTGCGGGGCACAGCGCATGGAGTACGCGTCCTGCACCGCGTGCGCCAGGTCGTCGCGGTGCGAGTCCATCACCGCCGAGCCCTGCAGCAGCCGGTGGATGTTCGCCGCCGAGGCGGCCTGGCCGGGATGCGGGCGGATCGCGTGCAGCTCGGGCAGGAAGGGCCGCTCCGAGCCGAGCATCGCCTCGATGGCGAGCGCCGCTGTCACGTCCGCCATGGCGAACAGGTGCCGGGCGTCGGAGACGGCCAGCAGCAGCATGCCGAGCATGCCGTCGGTGCCGTTGATCAGCGCCAGCCCCTCCTTGGCGGCCAGCGACACCGGCTTCAGCCCGACCTGGTGCAGCGCGTCGGCGGCCGGGACGCGCTCCCCGGACGGGCCGAGCACCCAGCCCTCACCGAGCAGCACCAGCGCGCAGTGCGCCAGCGGCGCCAGGTCGCCGGACGCGCCGAGCGAGCCGTGCTCCGGCACCCACGGGGTGACGTCGTGGTTGAGCAGGTCCACGAGCGCCTCGGCGACCAGCGGGCGTACGCCGGAGCGGCCGAGCGCCAGCGAGCGGACCCGCAGCAGCATCATGGCGCGTACCACCTCGCGCGGCATCGGCGCGCCCACCCCGGCGGCGTGCGAGCGGATCAGCGCGTGCTGCAGCTCGGCCCGGCGCTCCGGTGCGACGAACGTGTTGGCGAGCGCGCCGAACCCGGTGGAGACGCCGTACACCGGCCGCCCGGCCGCCTCGATCCGGTCCACGATGGACCGGGAGGTCGCCATCGCCTCGGTGGCGGCCGGGTCGAGCACGACCTTGGCGGTGCCGCGGGCCACCGCGAGCACGTCGGCGGGGGTGACCCCGGTGGACAGGATGGTCACTGTGGTCATCGCGGCACTCCGTTGTGCAGAACCTGGCGGATCAGTGGCACCCCCGGCCGGTAGGCCAGGTGCAGGTGGGACGGGGCGTCGAGGATGATCAGGTCGGCCCGCGCCCCGGGGGTCAGCCGCCCCACGTCGGTGCGGCGCAGCGCCGCCGCCCCACCGGCGGTAGCGGCCCACACCGCCTCCGCCGGGGTCATCCGCATCTCGCGTACGGCGAGCGCGACACAGAACGGCATCGACGACGTGTACGACGAGCCGGGGTTGCAGTCGGTGGCGAGCGCGACTGTCACGCCCGCGTCGAGCAGCCGCCGGGCGTCCGGGTACGGCGACCGGGTGGAGAACTCGGCGCCGGGCAGCAGCGTGGCGACCGTCTCCGAGCCGGCCAGCGCGTCGACGTCGGCGTCGGTCAGGTGGGTGCAGTGGTCGACGCTGGCCGCGCCCAGCTCAACGCCGAGCCGTACGCCCGGCCCGGGGCCGAGCTGGTTGGCGTGCAGCCGTACGCCCAGACCGGCGGCCTGCCCGCAGGCGAGGATCGCCCGCGCGTGGTCGGCGTCGAACGCGCCCCGCTCGCAGAACACGTCGATCCAGCGGGCGTACGGCGCGGCGGCGGCGAGCATCGGCCCGCAGACCATGCCGACGTAGTCGTCCGGGCGGTCGGCGTACTCGGCGGGGACCACGTGCGCGCCGAGGAACGTGGTGTCCTCGGTGAACTCGGCGGCGATGCGCAGCGAGCGGGCCTCGTCGGCGACGGTGAGGCCGTACCCGCTCTTGATCTCGACGGTGGTGGTGCCCTGCCGCAGCATCTCCGCGCGTAGCCGGCCCACAGTGGCGCGCAGGTCGCCGTCGGAGGCCGCGCGGGTGGCGCCGACTGTGGTGCGGATGCCGCCGCCGGTGTAGGGCTCGCCGGCCATCCGGGCGGCGAACTCGGCGGCCCGGTCCCCGGCGAAGACCAGGTGGGCGTGGCTGTCCACGAAGCCGGGCAGTACCGCCGCGCCACCGGCGTCGATCCGCCGGTCGGCGGCGGGCGCGTAGCGGGCCGACCCGATCCAGGCCACCTGGCCGTCCTCGACCAGCAGCGCGGCGTCGCGCCTGATGCCCAGCGGGTCGCCGTCGCGGCCGTCGTTCGTGACCAGCTCGCCGATGTGGTCGACGAGCAGGCTGCCGCGCGTCACGAGTCCTCCTTCGCGGTCACCGCCGCGATCGCGTCCCGCAGCTCGGTGGGCACGTCCACGGTCAGGTGCCGGCCGCCGTCCACCACCGGCCTCCCGTCCACGATCACGCTCGTCACGTCGGCGGCGGTGGCGGCGAAGAACGCGCCGGCCGGCGGCACCCCGGCGGTGCGGGCGCTGTCCAGCCGTACCGTGACCAGGTCGGCCCGCTGCCCGACGGCGAGCCGGCCGGCGTCGCCCCAGCCCAGCGCGGCGTGGCCGCCGACGGTGGCGGCGCCGAGCAGCTCGACCGGCGTGAAGTGCCCCCGCCGTCGGGTACGCAGCCGCTCGTCCATCTCCAGCGCGCGGGCCTCCTCGAACAGGTCCACCACGGCGTTGCTGTCGCTGCCCAGGCTCAGCGGGCTGCCCGCGTCGGCCATCCGCCGCACCGGGCCGACCCCGTCGGCCAGGTCGCGTTCGGTGGTGGGGCAGACGCAGACCCGGGTACGGCTGTCGCCGAGCAGCGCCACGTCGGCGGCGGTCGGGTGGGTGGCGTGCACGGCTGTGGTGTGCGGGCCGAGCACGCCGTGGTCGGCCAGCAGCCGCGTCGGGGTGCAGCCGTGCACGGCCCGGCAGGCGTCGTTCTCGGCCGGCTGCTCGGACAGGTGCACGTGCAGCGGCAGCCCGTTGCGGTCGGCCCAGCCGGCCACGGTGGCGAGCTGCTCGGCCGGGACCGCGCGCACCGAGTGGATGGCCGCGCCGAGCCGGACGTGGTCGTCGGCCGGCCCGAACGCGTCCACCCGCGCCGCCCAGCGCAGCGCGTCGCCGTCACCGAACCGGCGTTGCGGCCCGGTCAGCGGCGCGCCGTCCACGCCCCCGGCCAGGTACGCGGTGTCCAGCAGCGTGAGCCGGATCCCGGCGTGCGCGGCGGCCTCCACGAGCGCTGCGGACATCGCGTTCGGGTCGTCGTACGGGGTGCCGCCGGGACCGTGGTGCAGATAGTGGAACTCGCCCACGCAGGTGATCCCGGCAAGCGCCATCTCGGCGTACACGGCGCGGGCCAGCGCCAGGTAGGTGTCCGGGTCGAGCCGGGTCGCGATCGCGTACATCAGGCTGCGCCAGGACCAGAAGTCGCCGCGCCCGTCGTGGGTACGCCCGCGCAGCGCCCGGTGGAACGCGTGCGAGTGCGCGTTCGCCAGGCCGGGCACCGTCAGCCCGGGCAGCCGTACCGCGTCGCCGAGCACCTCCACCCCGGCGGTCGGCGGACCGTCCCCGGTCAGCGGGGTGACAGCGGTGAGCCGCCCGTCGGTCGCCTCGATCAGCACGTCCCGGGTGGGCTCGGCGCGGTCGGGCAGCCAGGCGTACTCGGCCAGCCAGCGGGTCAGCGGCATGCCAGCTCCTCCAGGACCCGGGCCAGGGCGGTCACCCCGGCGGCGCAGTCGGCGTCGGTGGCCGCCTCGGCGGGGGAGTGCGACACCCCGGTCGGGTTGCGCACGAACAGCATCGCGGTGGGCAGGTGCGCCGCCAGCACCCCCGCGTCGTGCCCGGCGCCGGTGGGCAGCACCGGCGCGCCGAGCAGCGTGACCAGCCGGTCGGCCAGCCCGCGGTCGAACGCGACGAGCGGGGTCGCCGACTCCTGGGTGCAGGTCAGCGCGGTGCCGTCGCGGCCGGCCCGGTCGGCGGCCTTGGCGCGTACCGCCTCGACCAGACCGTACAGCGTCTCCGCCTCGGCCGCCCGCGCGTCCAGCCAGCCGGTGACCCGGGATGGGATCGCGTTCGTGGCGTTCGGCTCGACCGACACCCGGCCCACTGTGGCGTGCGCGTCGCGCAGCCGGGCCTCCTTGTTCGCCGCCAGCACGGTGAACGCGTAGGTGAGCATGGGATCGCGGCGGTCGGCCATCCCTGTCGTACCCGCGTGGTTGCCCTCGCCGGTGAAGTCGAACCGCCACCGGCCGTGCGGCCAGATCGCGGAGGCCACCGCGACCGGCGCGTCCTGGTCGACCAGCGCGCGGCCCTGCTCGACGTGCAGCTCCACGAAGGCCGCGAAGCGGCCGAGCAGCGCCGGGTCGGCGCCCGCCGGCCGCTCGCCGAGCGCCTGCGCGAAGGTCGTCCCGGCCTGGTCGCGCAGCCCGGCCGCGCGGTCGACGTCGATCTCGCCGGTGAGCAGCCTCGACCCCAGGCAGGGTACGCCGAACCGCGCGCCCTCCTCCTCCACGAACGCGGCCACCACCACCGGCCGTTCCGGGGTGATGCCCGCGGCCCGCAGCTCGTCCACGGCGAGGAACGCGCTGACGATGCCGAGCGGACCGTCGTACGCGCCGCCGTGCGGCACCGAGTCGAAGTGGCTGCCGGTGAGCACCGCGTCGCCGGCCTCCGGGTCGCCCCACCAGGCGAACAGGTTGCCGTTGCCGTCCTGCTGAACCGGCATCCCGCGGGCGTCGGCCTGGTTGTGGAACCACTCCCGCAGCCGCAGCTCCGGTTCGGTCAGCGCGTAGCGCAGGTAGCCGCCGCTGCCCTCGTCGCGCCCGATCGGCGCGATCTCGTCCCACAGCTCCCGGAACCGGTTAGGAAGGGACCCTTCCCATGCAGAATGCGTTAACAAGGGGCCCTTCCTTACTCGGCCATCGGGATGCGGACGCCGGTGCGCTCGGCCACCGCGCGGGCGTCGTCGTAGCCGGCGTCGACGTGCCGGATGACGCCCATCGCCGGGTCGTTCGTCAGCACCCGCTCGATCTTCTGGCCGGCCAGCTCGCTGCCGTCGGCCACGCAGACCTGCCCGGCGTGGATGGACCGGCCGATGCCGACGCCGCCGCCGTGGTGGATCGACACCCACGACGCGCCGCTGGCGGTGTTCACCAGCGCGTTCAGCAGCGGCCAGTCGGCGATCGCGTCGGAGCCGTCGGCCATCGCCTCGGTCTCCCGGTAGGGGCTGGCCACGCTGCCGCAGTCCAGGTGGTCCCGGCCGATCACCACCGGCGCGCTCAGCTCGCCGGACGCGACCATCTCGTTGAACCGCACCCCGGCCCGGTCCCGCTCGCCGTAGCCGAGCCAGCAGATCCGCGCCGGCAGACCCTGGAACGCGACCCGCTCGCCGGCCATCCGGATCCACCGGGCGAGGGACTCGTTCTCCGGGAACAGGTCGAGGATCGCCCGGTCGGTGGCCGCGATGTCGCGCGGGTCGCCGGAGAGCGCGGCCCAGCGGAACGGGCCCTTGCCCTCGCAGAACAACGGCCTGATGTACGCGGGCACGAACCCGGGGAAGTCGAACGCCCGCTCGTATCCGCCGAGCTTGGCCTCGCCCCGGATCGAGTTGCCGTAGTCGAAGACCTCCGCGCCCGCGTCCAGGAAGCCGACCATCGCCTCCACGTGCTTCGCCATCGACGCGCGGGCCCGGTCGGTGAACTCGGCCGGCTTGGCCGCCGCGTAGTCCCGCGCGTCGCCCGGGTCCACGCCCTCCGGCACGTACGACAGCGGGTCGTGCGCGCTGGTCTGGTCGGTCACGATGTCGATGGCTACGCCCCGGCGCAGCAGCTCGGGGAAGACGGCGGCGGCGTTGCCGACCACGCCGACGCTGAGCGCCCGCCGGTCCCGCCTGGCCGCGAGCGCCCGCTCGATGGCGTCGTCCAGCGAGTCGGCCACCTCGTCGAGGTAGCGGTCGTGCACCCGGCGGTCCAGCCGCGACCGGTCCACGTCCACGATCAGGCAGACGCCGCCGTTCATGGTGACGGCGAGCGGCTGCGCCCCGCCCATCCCGCCGCAGCCGGCGGTGAGCGTCAGCGTGCCGGCGAGCGTGCCCCCGAAGCGCTTGGCGGCGACGGCGGCGAACGTCTCGTACGTGCCCTGGAGGATGCCCTGGGTGCCGATGTAGATCCACGAACCGGCGGTCATCTGCCCGTACATGGTCAGGCCCAGCGACTCCAGGCGGCGGAACTCCGGCCAGGTGGCCCAGTCGCCGACCAGGTTGGAGTTGGCCAGCAGCACGCGCGGCGCCCACTCGTGGGTCCGCATCACACCGACCGGCCGGCCGGACTGCACCAGCATCGTCTCGTCGTCGCGCAGCTCGGTGAGCGTGCGCACGAGCGCGTGGTACGACGGCCAGTCCCGGGCCGCCTTGCCGGTGCCGCCGTAGACCACCAGGTCGTCGGGGCGCTCGGCCACCTCCGGGTCGAGATTGTTCATCAGCATCCGCAGGGCGGCCTCCTGCGGCCACCCCTTCGCGGTGCGGGTGACGCCGCGGGCGGCGCGGACGGGCTGGTGCATCTCGTACTCCTCTCAGCCGAGGAACAACTGGCGGCGGGCGGCGGACGACTCGAACGCCTCGAGCCGGTCCTGGGTCTCGGCCGGTGCGGCGTCGCAGATCGCCTGGAGCACCACCATGGCCAGGGTCATCGGTGCGGTGTGCAGGTCGAAGACGAGGTCGGCGCCGACGGCGGCGGGCAGCACCACCTGGGCGTGCTCGGTGGCCGGGCTCACCGGCGAGTCGGTGATCGCCACGACGGTCAGGCCGGCGTCCCGGGCCTCGCGCAGCGCCTCCAGGGTCTCCCGGGGGTAGCGGGGCAGCACGAACGCGAGCATCGCCGTCGCGCCGGCCGCCACCGCCTGGTCCAGGCGGTCCACGAGCATGCTGCCGCCGTCGTCGAACACCCGTACGTCCGGGTGCACCTTCGCCGCGAAGTAGGCGAAGTAGGCGGCCAGCGGCGCGGCGGCCCGCAGCCCGAGCACCGGCAGCGGGCGGCTGGCGGCGAGCAGGCGGCCCACCTCGGCGACCCGGTCGGCGTCGGCGAGCTGCGCGGCGAGCCGGTCGAGGTTGTCCCGTTCGGCGTGCACCGCCCGTTGCAGGGCGTTCCCGGCGCGGTCCTGGTCGGCGGCGTCGCGCGCGCCCAGTTCGCGCAGGCGGCGGCGCAGCGCGGGGTAGCCGTCGTGGCCGAGCGCCATGGCGAACCGGGTCACCGACGGCTGGCTGACGCCTGCGAGCTCGGCCACCTCGGCGGCGGACAGGTACGCCGCCGCGCCCGCGTGCCGCACCAGGCAGTGCGCGATGCGGCGCTGCGTCGGGGTGAGCCGTACGCCGTGGAAGAGGTCGAGCAGGCGGTCAGGGGAGGCCGCACCGCTTTCATTCACGAGCCGACTCTATGCATGAAAACTTTCAGAGCGCAAGCGTCGCGCGACCGTAGGGAGGTCCGATGAGCGTGCTCTCTGTACTATCCGCACGGCGGGTGAACAGAGGAGTGGGGCATGCAGCCGGAGGGGCCGTACAGGTTCACCGAGACGTTGGGCGAGTGCCAGGTCGGCCGGGCGTGGGCGGCTCTCGACGGGCAGGACCGCCCGGTCACCGTCGCCGTCCTCGAAGGCGCCGCCGCCGCCGACCAGCGCTGGCGGGAGGCGTTCGCCAACGCGGCGAACGTGCTGGCCCAGACCTCCGGCGGCCACCGGTACGTCAATGCCGACTTCGCCGCCGCCGAGCCCTGGATCGCGTACCCGTCCGAAGAGGAAGGTGCGGCCGAGCGGCTGTTCCGCAGCCTCGGCATGGACTACCAGCGCACCCCGACGGCCGAGATGCTCCCACCGCCCCCGGCCGCCGCCCCGGTCTCCCCGCCGTCCCAGTTGCCGTGGGTTCCGCAGCCCTGGGCGATGGCGGCTCAGCCGATCTCCGGCGCGCCGATGTCCCCGGCCGCCGTCTCCGCGACCTCCGGGGTCCCCGCGCAGTCCGCCGTCTCCGCGCCACCCGCCGTCGGCTCGGCGCCGGTGGCCACCGACCCGCTGGACCCGTCCGGCGGACGCCGGATCGCCCCGGTGCAGCCGGCGCCGAAGCGGCGCGACTGGATCTCGATCGTCGGCGCCCTGGTGCTCACCCTGGTCGCCGGCACCGCCGGGTTCTTCCTGGGCGCAGGACGCGAGAAGGAGGCCGCGACGCCCACGCCGTCGGCCAGCCCGTCGCTGCCGCCCTACGAGGCCACGCAGCTCGCCATCAACAAGGCCAAGTTCGAGGGTGAGCTGGCCCCGCTGGTCGAGCCCTGGCTGACCCGGATCGGCGGCTGCACCGTCTACAACCAGCCCGGCGCACCGAAGCTGCCGGCGGACGAGAAGGGGCACGTGTTCTGCCACTACGGCGGCGCGTGGCTGCACTTCACGCTCTACCCGGGACAGAAGCAGAAGGACACCGCGCGGGCGTACCGCCAGCAGCTCAACCTGGCCGGCGGCTCGCTGGCGCCGGGGCTGCGCGAGGCGAGCACCACGAAGGGCGGGGTGACCGGCAAGCCCGGCAGCTACGTCGAGTACGCCTTCGAGGGCGAGGACGGCCGGGCGATCTGCGGCGTCTGGTGGGACCCCGACGACATGCAGGGGGCCTTCTACATCGAGACGCTCTGCAAGGACGGTGTGGACGGCGACTGGGACGCCCTGCGCGACCTGTGGCAGCGCGGCAGCTGACCGCCGCGCCGCGTCATGCGGCGCTGATCCGCGCGACCGGCTCGACCCCGCCGGTGACCTGCTCGACGCGGTAGGCGGCGAGCGCCTGCCGCCAGGCGTCCACCTCGTCGCCGACGACGTGCGAGCGGATCAGCCAGACGCGCGCCCCGTCGCCGCGCTCGGCCGCCAGCTCGACCGCGTGCCGGAGACCGGCCTGCACGGCAGTCGTGTCGTGGCCGGGCACCACCACGACGTCCGGCCGCTCGGGCATGTCGACCCACCAGCCCACCGTGTTGCCGTGCGGCACCACCAGTCTCAGCCGCTCGTGCCGGGAGTAGAACGCGAACCCGTACCAGGCCGCGTTGTTCATGACCACGACGTCGTTCGGGAGGCGGTGCCGGGCCACGTACTCGGTCGCCGAACGCACGTCGGTGACGGCGATCGCCGTGTAGTAGAGCCCCGGCTCGTTCCCGTCGAACCGGTACCAGTGGCTGTTGCCGGCCGCGTACCCCCCGAGCACTACCGCGCAGACGGCCGCGGTCAGGACGGCGGGCCGCACCCGGGGGAGCCGGCGGCAGGCCAGGTCGGCCGCGCGGCTCGCCGACCCGGCGACCCCGAGCCCGGCCACCGCGGCGGCGGTGACGAGCAGGAAGTGCGAGGTACGCAGTTCCAGCAGCGGATAGACCTTCGCGACGCCGACGATCGTCGCCACCACGGGCAGGAGCATCACGGCGACCGCGGCGGCGGGCCGGCCGTGCCGGCGGAGCGTCAGCGTGCCGGCCACGAGCAGGGCGACCACCACCAGCCCGGGCGCGCCGACCACCGGCATCAGCGTGTCGACCTGCCGCGCCAGGTAGCCGGGCAGCTCGGTCACCCCGGGGAAGTTGCCGGCCCAGAACTGCTGCATCGGTACGTTGCGGCCCTGCATCGAGATGCCGAAGTAGACGCCGGTGAGGACCAGCCCGGCGTTGAGCCCGGCCACCGCCACCTCGACCAGGCGTAGCCACTGCCGCCGGACCGTGGTGACCAGCAGCAGCCCGCCGAACGCGCACGGCGCCACGATCGCGGTGACGTGGCTGACCAGCATGCCCGCGGCGACGGCGGCGGTCAGCACGTTGAGCCGCCGCCGCGACCACCGTTGCTCGACCCAGGCGACCAGGGCGAGCACGCCCACGGCCACGGCGGCGTCGGCGGTGTACTGCTTGAGGTCGTGGCGCACCTGCTGGGCGGGGAGCAGCAGGACCGCCGCCGCGCAGGCCGCGCCGGCCACCACGCCCCGGCCGGGCGTCGACCACCGCAGCGACCTGCCGAGCCCGTACGCCGCCACGACCGCGAGCCCCTGGAACGCCAGGGTGACCAGCCGCAGGTCGTCCGGGTCCGGCACCAGCCGCAGCAGGAAGCTCCAGCCGAGCGGGCTGGACGACGTGGTGACCGGCAGGTCGCCCAGCGGGAACCGGACGGACAGCGCGACCCACGCCTCGTCGAGCCAGTACGGCGCGCCGAGCATGGTCTTGACGTCGTGCAGGATCGGCAGCAGGCACAGCAGCGCGAGGACGGCGGTGCTGTCCCACAGGATCGGGCGGGGCCCCGGCGGTCGGCCCGCCGCCGCGCCGGTTCTGTCCACATCGGCTGGTTCCACCCGTGTCACCACGTAGATCCCTATCCCCGCCTGCCGACCGGCCGTCACCCTAACCCACCACTCAGGTGCGTCGACAGGCCCGGAACTGCGGGTCCGCGTCCCCGTCCCCGGGGCTGGTGCCGATCGGCCACTGCTGATCCGTACGATCGTGCGGTGCGCGTGTTGGCTGACCGGATCAGGGGCGTGGAGCGCAGGGTCCGCTACCTCGGCCTCGGCCTCGTCGTTCTGGCGGCCGGGTTCCTGCTGACGGGCAGGTGGCAGCTCGCGCTCGGGGTCGCCGTCGGCGCCCTGCTCGGCTGGGTGCTGACGGACCCGGTCCGGATCACCTGGGCGGTCTTCGTCATCGCGTTCGCCGTCCCGGTGACCATCGACGTCGGCTATCCGACGAATCCCTCGTACGCGCTGCTGCTGGTCCTGTTCCTCCTCGCCGCCTGGGGGCGGGTGCTGCGCGCCGAACGCGACGGGTGGCCGCCGAAGGCGCTCGCGGCGGCGCTCCTGCTCCCGGCGTGCGCGGTGCTCGCGGGGCTGGTCCACTGGCACGGGGTGAAGCCGATCGCGGTCGGCGTCGCGCCCCTGCTGTGCTTCGGCGTGCTGGCCTGGCACCTCGCCGAGGAGGCACGGCACGACCGGCGGACCGTCCGGCGGATCGCGGAGGCGCTCACCTGGTTCAGCGTCGCCGTGGCAGTGTTCGCCAAGTACCAGACCGCTTCCCGGAGCTGGCCGATCTTCGACCAGTTCGCGTACGACTGGACCTACACCTCGGCGTTCGACGCGACCCGGGCGGTGGGCCTGTCCGGGCACCCCATCATCTACGGCACGTTCGCCATGGCCATGGTGCTCGTCGCGCTGACGCTCCGGGGCCGGTTCTGGTACGTGCCGGTCACCGCCAACCTCGTCGGCCTGGTGCTCTCCGGCACCCGCAGCGCCTGGGTGGGCACGGTTCTCGCGCTCGGGCTCTGGCTGTTCCTCCAGTGGCGGAAGGTCAGCTGGCGCGGCCTGGGCGCCACTGCCGCCGTCGCCGCGGTCACCTTCACGCTCGTGGCGGTCAACCCGCCGGCCCTGCGGCCCGACACCACCGCCGCCGCACCCACGCCGAGCCCGGCCGCTCCGGCGGCGAGTTCGGCGGCGCCGGCCCCCGAATCGCCCGCTGCCACGCCGAGCCCGGCCGCGCCGAGCCCTGCCACGCTGAGCCCTGCCACGCCGAGCCCGGCCACGCCGAGCCCGGCCGCTCCGGCGCCTCCGGCGGCGAGTTCCCTGCCGCCGGAGCCCGGCGCGCCGACCCCGGCCGCGCCCACCGCCAGCGCCGTGGACTCCGTCGACGTGGCGGGATCACGGATCTCCGACCCGGCCAGCGCCGACGCCCGCTTCACGCGCATGAGCGTCGTCTGGGACGGCATCACCCGCGACTGGTCCACAGTCGTCTTCGGCAACGGGCCGGAGGCAAACGTGCGGTTCCTGGAGAACGTCGGCATCGGCGACGGCCAGGCCCAGGTCTTCGACAACACCTACCTGACGTTCTGGTACAACTTCGGCCTGATCGGACTGGCCTGCCTGCTGGCGCTCCTGGTGCTGCTCTACCGGCACCTCCGGTCGCTGCCGGCCCGCCTCCTGCTGGTCGGGTTCGCGGCCCAGATCTTCTTCTTCGACGTGTGGCTGTGGCTGGGCGCCGTGGCCGTGCTGCTCCTGGCGGTCGCGCTGGGCGCCGCCGACAACCCGTCCCTGTCGGCGCGGGCGCTACCGGTGCCCCGTCGCCGGCAACCTGGCGCGCAAGCCGCCGCCGGCCCCCGTCAGCCAGCGGCCGGCGCGGCGGCCGGATCCGGCTCGGCGCCCGCCGCGCGCCCGGGCAGCGCAGGCGCGTCGGGACCGTCCTGACCCGGCCGATCGTCCGGCGGCTCGCGCAGCGCGGGCGGCGTCCAGTCCTTTCCCCGCAGCGTCGGCTTCTCCACCAGATGCCAGGAGAGCATCGCCAGCCCGAGGCTGAGCGCGGCGCTGACCAGGAAGAACCCGGCCACGCCGAGAGCCGGCAGGCCGAACTTGGCGAGCACCTGCTGCACCATGAACGAGTAGATGTAGACCCCGTACGAGTAGTCGTTGTCGCGGCCGACGCGGTGCAGCACGCGCGGCAGCCGTACGGCGAGCCAGAGGACGGCGTACGCGTAGGCGAGCAGCGCCGGTGCGAAGAACGCGCCGTCGACGGCGTACACCCCCGGGCCGACGAAGTCGCGCCGCACGGCGAGCCAGCCGACCGTGCCGAGCGCGAGCACGCCGAGCAGGTCGTTCATCGGCAGCCGGTCGCGGTACAGCTCGGCGGCCCCGCCGGCCAGGAACATGAACCCGAACCAGAGCAGGTAGGTCTTCTGCAGCGCGCCGAGCATCGGCAGCGGACCGACCGCCCCGCTGGTCCAGAGCGCCGCACCGGGCTGGAGGTGGTTCCAGCAGAGGACGCCGAACACCGCGACCACGGCGAGGAGCGTGACCCAGCGGAGCTGCCGGCGCAGGACGGTCAGCGCGGCCAGGACGGCCACCGCCAGATAGCAGTAGATCTCGTAGGCGAGCGTCCACAACGATCCGTTGATCGTGTTCCCGCCCTGCCAGTGCCAGTACGGCGTGTCACCGCGCAGCAGGTCGGCGATGCCGAACTGCCGCAGCCCGCCCCACCAGTTCAGCCGCAGGTAGTCGAGCACGCCGCCCGGGCTGCGCCACAGCCCGTCGAGCGTGCCGTGCCGGTCGAGGTACAGCAGGGGCGCCACGACCAGGCCGGTGAACAGCAGGCAGACCCACAGCCCGGGCCAGATCCGCAGCGCCCGGTGCCACAGGAAGCGGGGCACCGAGTTGCGTCGCGCCGAGCCGACGACGAGGAAACCGGAGATCGTGAAGAAGCCCGCCACCGCCAGGGCGCCCAGGTCGACCCGGTGCAGCAGCGGACGCCCGAACCCGAGGGCGGCGGTGTGGGACAGCACCACGGCCAGCGCGAAGACGAGCCGCAGCGCGCCGAAACCGTTGGCCCGCCCGTGGTACGCGCTCGCCAGCGGCTGCGACACGAGCGCACGCCGGACGGCGGCCTTCAGGAGGGGAGACACGCGGACCGACCCGGCTCAGCCGGCCACCGGCGGGCGGGGCGCGGGCACCCGTGAACCGATCAGCCCGGCCGCCCGGTGGTGCCGGCGGGCAGCCGGCGGCAGGCCGACCAGGAACTCGGGGAACATGCCGAAGAAGATCCGGGCGCTGCGCAACTCCAGCGTGTGCGCCGGTGACCACCGCACCGAGTTCGTCGCCCGCGCCCAGTGGTGGGTCCACCGCACGTCACCGAGCAGGGCGACCGGGAGACCGCGCTGCCACGCCCGCAGGCCCAGCTCATGGTCCTCGTAGTAGAGGAAGAAACGCTCGTTCCATCCGCCCAGCTCGACGAGGTCACCGGTGCGTCCGGCGACCGCCGCCCCCATCAGCCAGGCGACGTAGCGGACCTCGCCCGGCTCGGCCACCATCCGGTACGACTCGTGCAGGCGGGACAGCGGCCACAGCTTCCGGTTGCCGAGCTTCGCGGTGGCGTACGGGAAGCCACGCCCGTTTGGTTGCGGGGTCCCGTCGGTGGAGAGCAGTTGGGGCGCCACCAGTCCGCCGTGCGCGTCCAGGTGCCGCGCGAGCGCCTCCAGCCCGTCCGGGCGGACCTCCAGGTCCGGGTTCGCGAAGAGGACGTACCTGCCGGCGGCCTCGTGCAGCGCGACGTTGTTGGCCCGGGAGAAGCCCACGTTCTCCGGCAGCCGGACGACCCGCGCGCCCAGCTCCCGGGCCACCGCCGCCGAGTCGTCGGACGACGCGTTGTCCACCACGATCCACTCGTACGGCTTCTCGCCGCGCCAGCAGCGGCGCAGCGTGTCCGCCGAGTTGTAGGTGACAGTCACGACACTCCACGGGTGTCCCGTCATCACGCTCTCCGAACTGTCAGATAGCTGAGCAGGGTCGCGAAGCCGAACCGCTTGCCGGTCCACTGCCGGCGGGCGGCCGGCCCCTGCCGCAGGCCGTGTCCCACGCCACGCAGGAACGGCCGCAGCAGGCCCTGGCGGACCCGCCGGGCGGCGAGCGCGACGTGCGCCAGCGCGAGGACCGGCAGCGCGACGAGCAGCAGCGGCCAGGTGAGCGTGCGCGCCGCGACCAGGAGCCGGTTGCGGGCCAGGAGGAACGCCCGGAATCCCTGCAGCCGGTCGTCGCCGTCGACGCTGTGCCCACCGGCGTGCGGCAGCATCAGATCCAGCGCCCGGGTACGAACCCCCGAGGCGTGGAGCCGCAGGGCGAGGTCGGCGTCCTCACCCCAGGCGAACAGGTGCTCGTAGAACCCGCCGAACCTGCGGTACAGCTCGGTGGGGAAGACCGCCGCGCCGCCGGACGGGCCCAGTGGCGCCCGTGCCGTCGTGGCGGACCGGTCGATGAACAGCGAGACCGGATTCAGGTCGATGCCCACGTACTCGCCGCCGTGCATGGCCAGGCCGACCGCGACCGGGGTGCCGGGGTCCTCCGCGACGGCGGCGCAGATGCGGGCCAGCGCGCCGTCGGGCAGCCAGACGTCCGGATTCAGCAGCAGCACGTGGCCGGTGGTGGTGGCCGCGACGGCCCGGTTGCAGCCGGCCGCGAAGCCCGGGTTGGACGAGTCGGGAAGGTACCGGTACCGGTCCTGGTCGAGGCAACCGGCGATGATCTCCGCGCAGCCGTCCTCGGGCCAGTTGTCGGCGAAGACGAACCGCACCGGCAGCCCTTCGGCGCTGCGTACCCAGGTGGGCAGCGTCTCGGTGAGCATGCCGGCGGACCGGTAGAGCACCGTGACGACGGTCAGTTCCACGGCGGTCACCGCAGCGACCGGTACAGACTCTGCCAGCGCGTCACGCACCGGTCGAAGGCGTACTCCTGGGCGTACCACTCGGCCACGCCCCGCCGCTCCTCGGCGGGCCCGGCCTGGGCCAGCGCCCGGCGGACGGCGCCGGCCAGCGCGGCGGGGCTGGGGTCGGCCCGGACGGCGAGCGTGCCGGTGGCGTGCCGGGTGACCTCGGCCAGCCCGCCGGCCCCGGTGTGCACCACCGGTACGCCCAGGGACAGCGCCTCCAACGCGCTGAGCCCGAACGACTCGACCCGCGACGGCACCAGGAGGCAGTCGATCCCGCGGAGGAAGTCCGCCGCGACGACCCGGCCGACGAGTTCCAGGTTCGGCCGGGCCGCGATCGGCAGCGAGCCGGCCCCGGCGACCCGGACGTCCATCTCCGGCAGGTGCGCGGCGGTCTCGGCCAGCAGGTCCGCGCCCTTCTCCCGTTCCAGCCGGCCCAGGTAGCCGACCACTGGACGCCGGCCGGACGCCGGCGCGTCGGCGGGTTTCGGGGCGGGCCAGTCGGCCGGCAGCGGGTTGGGGATCAGGTGGACGTTCCGGACGCGGCCCCGCTCACGCAGCTCGGTGGCCTCGAACTCGGACACCGCCACCGTCGCGTGCGGCCGGAGGCGGCGCATCGCCAGGTCCAGCGCGATGTTGGACTGGGTGGCGGCCTTCTGCTGCCACGACCCGGCGGTGTCCCGGTACTGCCAGAGGCTGTTGTGCAGGGTGACCACGAGCGGGGTGCGGTCCAGGCTGAGCGCGGCCCGCGCGTGCATCGCGGCGGACAGCAGATGGGCGCAGACCACGTCCGGCTTCACCTCGCGCACGAGACGGCGGATCTGACGCGCGTAGCCGAGGTCGATCCGGCTGGTCGCGCCGAGCCCGACCCACGGCACCCCGGCCTCGCGCAGCGACCGGCCCACCTCGTCGTCCGAGGTGGCGGCCACCACGTCGACGCCGGTACGGGCGTGCGCCGGCACCAGCTCGGCGAGCATCCGTTCCGCGCCGCCCAACTGCCGCCGCCCGGAGCCACCGGTCGTGCAGACGAAGAGCACCTTCACGACGCACGCAGCCCCGCGACGGCCCCGCGCGCGATCGCGCGGCGCACGGAGTCGCGGCCCACCGCCGCCCGCAGCAGGATGCCGCAGACGTACGCGGTGGCCGCCACGCGACCACGGCGGCCGCCCAGGTCCCGGCTGGCCCGGATGAACTCCCGGGTACGCCGCTCGGAGATCTCCTCCGCCGACCAGCGCCGCTTGGCGGTCGCGTCGTCCTCGTGCATGATCACGGCGTCCGCCACGTACGCCAGCCGTTTGCCCTGCCGGCGTACCGCCCAGCACAGCCGCATGTCCTCGGAGTAGAAGAACGACGTCTCGTCGACTCCGCCGATGGCGTCGAAGGTGCTGCGCCGCAACGCGACGAACGGCCCGGTCAGCCAGTCCGCCTGCTCCGGGGGCGCGACGATCCGCAGGCGCGGCACCACGAGGCTCAGCCCGGTGGCGTGGCCCAGCCCGACCCCCATGGTCAGGAACCGGCCGCCCTCGGTCTGCGGCACGCCCTCCGGCGTCACCACAGCGGGGAAGGCGGCGCCCACCTCCGGGTCCTCCAGAGCTGTCAGCAGCCGGGCCACCGCGTCACCGTGCACGACGATGTCGTTGTTGGAGAGGATGACGTTCGCCCTGCTGGTGTGCCGTACGCCGAGGTTCATGCCGCGGGCGTACCCCAGGTTCGAGCCGGACTGGACGTAGGTGACGCCCTGCTGGGCGCAGAACTCGCTCAGCGCCTCGCGGATCTCCGCCGAGCTGCCGTTGTCCACCACGACGATCTCGGCCTCGGCGGGCAGGGACAGCACGCAGTCGCGGGTGCGGTGGAAGTCCTCCCAGGCGAGAACCACGATCGAGACGTCCATCTCACACCATCCCAGGATTCGGCGGCTGCGCCCGGCGCAGGCTCGCTCTCGACGCGAACGCGTGTACGGCGTAGGCGAGCGAGGAGGCGATCGCCGCCCCGACCACACCGGCCCACGGGATGACGCCGAGGTATGCCGGAACCGCGACCGCCGACGTGACCACGGCGACCACAGTGGTCGCCCTCTCACCCCGCCGCTTCAGCAGCAGGGCGCTCCAGCTCTTTCCGGCCGCCGTGGCCAGCGAGCCCGGCAGGAGCAGCAGCCCGAGGAGCCAGGCGTGCCGGTACTCCGGCGCCAGGAAGCCCAGCACGCCGAGCCCGACGATCGCGGCCAGGGCGATCGGCAGGGCCGCCGTCACCACCGCCCGCGTCGGGTCCGGGCCGTTCCCACCGTCCCGGTCGGCGAGGATGCGCTGTGCCCGCACCACGGCGCCGGCCTGCGCGAACTCCAGGGCCGCGACCGCCAGCGCGTAGACGCCGAGCGGACCGGCCCCGGCGAACCGGGCCACCAGGACCTGGTTGAACCGCAGCGTCATCATCTGCGCGAAGATGCCCAGGTGCAGGCTCCCGGCCGCGAGCAGGTCGGCCCGGAGGTCCGCGCCGGTCGAGGTGGGCGCCGGGGCCGCCCCGGCCCGCCGCAGCCGGACCAGGACCAGGCCGCACACGGCGAAGGCGCTGAGCCACTGCACCGCGAGCCACACCATGCTCCACACGCCGCCGTCGAGCCGGCCGGCGGCGTAGAGGGCGGCGTACCCGGCGACCAGGACCGCGCCGCTCGCCGCGCGCATCGCGTAGACCAGCCGGAAGCTGCGCTGCCGCAGGGCGAGCGACGAGACCGTGTTGAACACGGTCAGACCCACCGCGGACCCGACGCCGACCAGATAGACGCCGACGCCCGCCGCCGCGGTGAGCAGCGCGGCGGCGACACCGGAGAGGAGTACGGCGACGCCGAGGATCGCGATCACGTACGTCCGTCCCCGGGACTGCACCCAGCCGGCCGGACGCGAGATGAGGAAGGTGTCGAGCGACAGCCCGCCGACGGCCGCGCCGAGCGTCGCGCTCACCATGTTTGCCGACAGTTCGCCGCGCTCCGCCGCGGGCAGCGCCACCGACATGACCGCCGCCAGGCCGGTCAGTCCCAGCGCGCCGAGATAGAGGCGCTCGGGCGCGACGAGCCGCCGCAGCAGACCGGCCGCCCGGCGCCGGTGCGGCGGTGTCGTGCCGGGGTCCGACGAGGACTGCGCGGCGTCGACCAGCGAACCGCCTGTCACTCGTCGCCCCCGAACGGTGCGGCACAGGTGCGGGTACTGCGGTAGTCGGGCAGGAGCCCGGCCGTACGCGCGTGGGCCAGGCTCGGCGCGGCGGCGTCCCGGGCCGACAGCACCGGCGCCTCGGCCGGCCAGTCGATCGCCAGGTCCGGGTCGAGAGGGTGCACCGTGTGCTCGGCGCCCGGGTTGTAGGTGGTGGAGCAGAGATAGCTGAGTGTGGCGTCGTCGGTCAGCGCGCAGAAACCGTGCCCCAGACCCTCGCTGAGATAGACGGCTCGCCGGTCGACGTCGTCCAGCCGCACCGCCTCCCACCGGCCGAACGTCGGCGAGCCCACCCGGATGTCCACCACTAGGTCGACCACGGCCCCGCGTACGCAGGTCACGTACTTGGCCTGGCCGGGCGGGACGTCGGCGAAGTGGATGCCGCGGACCACGCCCCGCGCGGAGACGGACAGGTTGCCCTGGGCCAGCCGCAGCGGACGCCCGACCACCTCGGCGAGCCGGTCGAACCGGTACCACTCCATGAACAACCCGCGGGAGTCGCCGTGCTGCCGGGGCGTGATCTCCCACGCCCCCTCGATACTCAGCGGCCGGATCTTCATCCTTCGGTCCCGCTCCGCTCGGCCAGCAGGCCCAGCAGGTATTCGCCGTAGCCGCTGCGGGTCAGCGGATGGGCGAGCACGCGCAGCCGCTCGTCGTCGATCAGCCCGGACCGCCAGACCACCTCCTCGACGCAGCCGATCTTCATGCCCTGGCGCTCCTCGATCACCCGGACGAACTCCGCGGCCTGCATCATCGAGGTGAACGTGCCGGTGTCCAGCCACGCCGTGCCCCGGTCGAGGACCGTCACGGTCAGCTCGCCCCACGCCCGGTACGTCTCGTTGACCGCCGTGATCTCCAGCTCGCCGCGCGCGCTCGGCGTCAGCTTGCGGGCGATGTCGACCGCCCGGTTGTCATAGAAGTAGAGGCCGGGCACCGCGTACCGGGACCGGGGACGGGCCGGCTTCTCCTCGATCGAGAGCACCCGGCCGTCGGCGTCGAACTCGACCACGCCGTACGCCTGCGGGTTCGCCACCGGGTACGCGAAGACCCGGCCGCCCGCCGGTTCGCCGTGCTGGGCGAGCTGCCGGCCGAGCCCGACGCCGTGGAAGATGTTGTCGCCGAGGATCAGCGCCACCGACTCGTCGCCGATGAAGTCCGCGCCGAGCACCAGCGCCTGCGCGATGCCCTCCGGACGGGGCTGTTCGGCGTACGCCAGCCGCAGCCCCCACTGGCTGCCGTCGCCGAGCAGCCGCTCGAACTGGGCGCGGTCCTCCGGAGTGGTCACCACCAGGATCTCCCGCACGCCGGCCATCACCAGAGTGGAGAGCGGGTAGTAGACCATCGGCTTGTCGAACACCGGCATCAGCTGCTTGGAGACGGCCCGGGTGATCGGCCACAACCGGGACCCGGTGCCGCCGGCGAGAAGGATTCCACGCACTCGCGGAGACTACCCGTGACGCCGTCACCACCGTGGCCCGTCGACGTCCCGCCTGCGCTGCGGGTACGGCGTAGACTCCTCCACCCGTGAGGATCCTCGTCACCGGCGGCGCCGGCTTCATCGGGTCGGAGTACGTGCGGATGCTGCTGGGCGTGCCCGGCGGTGACGCGGCCGGGGTGCCCGCGACGGCGCCCACGGCGCTCACCGTGCTGGACAAGCTCACCTACTCCGGCAACCTGGCGAACCTGGCCCCGGTACGCGACGACCCGCGCCTGCGCTTCGTGCACGGCGACATCTGCGACGCGGCGCTCGTCGACGAGGTGGTGCCCGGCCACGACGTGATCGTCCACTTCGCCGCCGAGTCGCACGTGGACCGCTCGATCACCGGCGCGGCGCCGTTCGTTACCACGAACGTGCTCGGCACCCAGACGCTGCTGGACGCCGCGCTGCGCCACGGCGCCGGCCGGTTCGTGCACGTCTCCACCGACGAGGTGTACGGCTCGATCGACTCCGGCTCCTGGACGGAGGACTGGCCGCTGTCACCGAACTCGCCGTACTCCGCCTCGAAGGCCGGGTCCGACCTGCTGGCGCTGGCCTACCACCGCACCCACGGCCTGGACGTGGTGGTGACGCGCTGCTCCAACAACTACGGGCCGTACCAGTACCCGGAGAAGGTCGTCCCGCTGTTCGTGACGAACCTGCTCGACGGCGGCACCGTGCCGCTCTACGGCGACGGCGGCAACGTGCGGGACTGGCTGCACGTGCACGACCACTGCCGGGGCGTGGCGATGGTCCAGGAGAAGGGGCGGGCCGGCGAGGTCTACCACATCGGCGGCGGCACCGAGCTGACCAACCGGCAGCTCACCGAGCGGCTCCTGGCCGCCTGCGACGCCGGCTGGGACCGGGTCGTCCCGGTCACCGACCGCAAGGGCCACGACCGCCGCTACTCGCTGGACATCAGCAAGATCAGCGACGAGCTGGGGTACGCCCCGACCATCGACCTCGACCGGGGGCTGGCCGAGACCGTGCGCTGGTACCGGGACAACCGGGCCTGGTGGGAACCGCTGAAGACGGCCGGCCACCGGTGACCCGGGTGCTCGTCACCGGCGCGGGCGGCATGCTGGGGCGGGACCTGCTCGCCGTGCTGCGGACCCGGCCGGACCTGTCGGTCACCGCCGCCACCCGCGCCGGCCTCGACGTCACCGACGCCCACGCCGTCCGGGACGCGGTGAGCGGGCACGACGTGGTGCTCAACGCCGCAGCGTGGACCGACGTGGACGGCGCGGAGACCCGCGAGGCGGACGCCACGGCTGTCAACGGCGACGCGGTCGCCCACCTGGCCCACGCCTGCGCCGGGTCCGGCGCGCGCCTGGTGCACGTCTCCACCGACTACGTGTTCGCCGGGGACGCGGTCGAGCCGTACCCGGAGGACGCCCCGACCGGCCCGGTCAACGCGTACGGGCGCGGCAAGCTCGCCGGGGAGCTTGCGGTGGCCCGGCTGCTGCCCGAGACCGGGTACGTGGTGCGTACCGCCTGGCTCTACGCCACCCACGGCCGCAACTTCGTCACCACGATGCTGCGGCTGGCCGCCGAACGCGACCGGCTCGACGTGGTGGACGACCAACGCGGGCAGCCCACCTGGTCGTACCGTCTTGCGGAGCGGCTCGTGGCGCTCGCCGACGCGGCGCTGGCCGGCGACGCGGCGCCCGGGACGTACCACGGCACCGCCGCCGGCGAGACCACCTGGTACGGCCTGGCCCGCGCCGTGTTCGCCCTGCGCGGCCTGGACCCGGACCGGATCCGGCCCACCACGAGCGACAGTTTCCCGCGCCCGGCGCGGCGTCCCCGCTACAGCGTGCTCGCGCACGGCCGGTGGGCCGCGGCGAAGCTGCCGCCGCCGGGGGACTGGTACGCCGACCTGGCCGAGGCGCTCAGCCTCCACCGCCCCGGAACACCTCGCTGACGGTACGCAGCACGATCTTGATGTCGAGCCAGAGCGACCAGTTCTCGACGTAGTAGTTGTCGAACCGCGCCCGGTCCGAGATCGGCGTGTCCCCGCGCAGGCCGCTGACCTGCGCCAGCCCGGTGAGCCCGACCGGTACGCGGTGCCGCATCGCGTAGGTCGGGTACTCCACCGAGAACTTCTCCACGAAGTACGGCCGCTCCGGGCGGGGCCCCACCACGCTCATCTCACCGCGCAGGATGTTCCACAGTTGCGGCAGCTCGTCCAGCGAGGTGCGCCGCATGAACCGCCCGATCGGTCCGACCCGCTGATCGTGGGCGATGGACCAGGTCGTCTGCGACTCGTGCTCGTCCTCCGGGCGCATCGACCGGAACTTGATGACGTGGAACGGCTTGCCGAACCGGCCGATGCGCTCCTGCCGGAAGAACACGCCCCGGCCGCCGTCGAGGAACGTGGCGAGGGCGCAGAGCAGCAGCAGCGGGCTCAGCACCACGAGCGCGGTCACCGCGAAGACCACGTCCGAGGCCCGCTTGAGCCGCCACCGGGGGCCGGTGAGCGTGGTGTCGCCGATCTTGACGATCGGAATGGCGCCGATGTGGTCGGGGTAGCCGCCCTGCGACCGCGAGCCCCACAGCCGGGGCACCGCCCACAGGTCACACCGCGAGCTGGCCGGACGCAGCAGCGACTCCATCAGCTCCGACTCGGAGCAGTCCGGGTCGGCGATGACCAGGACCTCGCACTCCAGCATGTCGGTGAGCTTCTCCAGGTCGTCGATCGTGCCGATCAGCGGCAACGCCCCCATGCGGGGCCTCGACGGGGCGTCCACCGCGCCGACGAACCGCAGCCCGTACTGCGGGTGGCGGCGCAGCAGCCGGGCCAGCTCCCCGCCGATCGGACCGCCGCCGATGACGATGGTGTTGCGCTCCACCCACCGGCGCTTACGGGCCAGCAGGACGAGCCGGCTGTTCAGCGCGCGCCCGACGATCACCAGGCCGGCGGAGAACGCGACGCCCTGGACGAAGCCGCTCACGTGCGGCACCGAGTCGTGCCGCAGCGCCGCGATGATCGCCACCACCGCGCCGGAGGCCAGCAGCCGCCCGCCGAGGCTCGGCAGCTCGTCCAGGATGCTGATGTGCCGGCGCGGCCGGTACAGTCCGCCCGCCGCGAAGAAGCCCACCGTCAGGGCCGCGTTGGCCAGCGTGCCGCGCCAGTAGTTCTGGGTCAGCAGCAGCGGCGCGAGCAGCGCCGCCACGTCGATGGGCGCGGTCACCATCCACGCGCGCACCCATCGGGTACGCGTCGACGCCCGCGACCCGGCGTAGGGCAGGACCGTTGTCGTGTCCAGGCCGCTGTTCATCGGCGGATCGTTCGACGGCGCGGCCGGATGCTCGAACGCCGGAAGGCGTGGCATTGTCGATCCTCCCCCGTGACGCCGCCGGCCCGGATGCGGAGACCGACGACGATCGCAGGATACGAGCGGCCCCGCCGCGCCGCCACCACCGGCATGGCAGATCGACGTCCTACTTTCCGCTGACGGCGAGAATCTCCGGGACCGAGTCGCGGCGGACCGCGTCGAACAGCGTCTTCGCGCGCGCCGGATCCGGGAACACGACGCTCTCGCTGCCGACCCGGCCGGTCCCCTTCACCGGGCAGGTGAAGAACGTCAGATTGCCGCTGCGCAGGCCACGCATCTCCATCGCGAGGTCCACCAGAGACAGTGATTTGTCGACGGCCACCGAGTTCGACGTGGCGCGGACGAACGAGTTGAGCTTCGCCGGGTTGGTCATCACCCCGCCCGAGGCGGCCTTGTCCAGAATGGCCTTGATCACCTGCTGCTGGTGCCGGATGCGGGCGAAGTCGCCGTCGGGGAAGGCGTGCCGTTCCCGCGCGTAGTCGAGCGCGGCGGCGCCGTCCATGGTCTGGCGGCCCTTCTTGAACGTCCGCGTGCCGATCAGCGAGTAGTTCGTGGTGAACCCCTTCTCCACGTCGATCTCGACACCGCCCAGCGCGTCGATGATCTCCTTGAAGCCGGCGAAGTCCACCATCGCCACGTTGTCCACCCGTACGCCGCTGAACTTCTCCACCGTCTGCACCATCAGCGGCACACCGCCCCAGGCGTACGCGGCATTGATCTTCGCGTCGCGACCGCCGCGACCCTCCTTCGACTTCGGGACGGCCGTCCAGGTGTCCCGCGGGATCGAGATGAGCTGGGCGCTCGACCGGTCCTTCGGCAGGTGGGCCAGGATGATCGTGTCGCTGCGCGAACCGCCGGTGCTCTCCGGGTCGCGGGAGTCGCTGCCCAGGATCATGATGTTCATGGCGCCCTTGACCTCGACCTGCGGGCGCGACTCCTCCGGTACGCCCTCGAAGGCGTCGACCCGTTCGATCGACTTGTCGACGGAGCGGTAGTACAGGCCGCCGGCCAGCGCGCCCCCGCCGGCGAGCAGCACCATCACGAGCAGCACGATCAGGGCGATCCGGCGGCCCCGGCGACGGCGCGGCGCCTTCTCCCGCACCGGCTCGCCCGCCTCCACATCGGAGACCCCGGAGCGGGCGTCGGAATCGGCGAGCTGATGGCGATCTGACATGCTGCGATGCTACTGATTCGCGCTGCGCCGCGGGGGGACCCTCGGACGGCAGGCGGTGGGCCTCGGCACCGGTCGGCGAGCCGCACGACCGGCGTGCCGGGCCTTGCCGTGAGGAGCGTCACGGATCGATGATGGTGGGGCAGCCAGGTCGACCGAGGAGTCGAGATGCAGGTTATCCACCAGCCCCGGGTGGCGTGGGACGCGGCCCGCGTCATCGGCGCGTCGATCCACGACGAGGAACTGTTCCGCTGGCTCTACCGTGTACTCGGCGATCTGCTCGGCCCCGCCACATGGGCGGCCCTCGACGAGACCCGCGACCGGGTCCGTTGGTCCGGCGACGAACGGATCCCGGTCGAGACCGGAGTGTGGCGCGTCCGCCTGGAGGACTCGCTGCGCGGACGCCCCGACCTCGCCGACGAGCTGGCCGGCATCGTCGCCACCGCCCGCGCGGTCCGGCCGTACTAGCCGCCGCGCCGGTTTAGCTTTCGCTTAGCTCGCTTGTCCGGCGGCACGCCGGTCCGGCAGCATCGACCGGCGTGACCGACGGCACCGTACCCCACCCGCCGACCGACGACCACGCGCCCGCCAGCCGTGCGGCCACGCGCCGTCGCCGGCTCGCCGCCGCCGGTCTGGTCACCGTCGCGGCGGCGGTCGCTGTCGCCCTCGCGGTACGCGGCGGCGCCGCCCCCGCCTGCGCGGCCCCGCCTCCACCCGCCGGCGTCCCGGTCCTGGCGGCGGGTCCACTCGGCGCCGCTCCGCCCGTCGGTGGGACGACCCGCAGCGGCAAGGCCACCTTCTACGACTCCGCGGGCGCCGGCGGCAACTGCTCCCGCCCCGCCGCCCCGGCCAACCGGATGTACGTCGCGCTCGGCCCGGGCGAGTACGCGGCCGGCGCCTCCTGCGGCGGGTTCCTCGACGTCACCGGTCCGCGCGGCACGGTCCGGGTGCTCGTCATGGACCAGTGCCCGGAGTGCGCCCCCGGCCACCTCGACCTGTCCGCGGAAGCGTTCGCCCGGATCGCCGACCCGGTGCAGGGCGTGGTGAAGGTCAGCTACCGGGCCGTGGTGAACCCGCCGCTGCCCGGGCCGCTCACCTTCCGCATGAAGGAGGGCTCGTCGCAGTGGTGGTTCGCCGTCCTGGTCGGTGACCACGGCAACCCGCTGCGCTCGGTCGAGGTCCGGCAGAACGGATCGTGGCGGGCGGCCCAGCGGCAGGACTACAACTACTGGCTGATCGATTCCGGCGCCGGCCCCGGCCCGTACACGATCCGGGTCACCGACGTGTACGGCAACCGCGCGACCGCCACCGGCGTCCGGATGCTCCCGGGCCAGGTGCAGCGCAGCGCGGTCCGGATGTACGGCGCGAAGCCCGCCGCCACCACACCGACCCCGAAGAAGTCCCGCCCCGCATCCCCGACCCCGTCCACCCCGACCCCGACCGCATCCACCCCCACCCCCGCGGCCCCCACGTCAGCCC